>WTCH01000035.1 GCA_013138675.1 Woeseiaceae bacterium
TGGACAAGCCCGTACTGGTTGTCGGCGAGCGCGGCACAGGCAAAGAGCTGATTGCCTCGAGGCTCCACTTTCTGTCGGATCGCTGGGAGCAGAACGTGGTGAAGGTCAATTGCGCCGCGTTAACTGAGTCGATACTCGAGTCCGAGCTGTTCGGTCATGAAGCGGGCGCATTTACGGGAGCGGTCAAAACGCATATCGGCCACTTCGAACGTGCGGACGGCGGCACGATGATTCTCGATGAGCTCGCCACCATTACGTTGCGCATGCAGGAGAAGATCCTGCGCGTCATTGAATACGGCGAAATACAGCGTGTCGGCGGCAGCGAAACGCTGCTCGTCGATGTTCGCATTGTCGGTGCAACAAATTCCGATTTGCTGGCACTGGCCGCTTCGGGCCAGTTCCGAAAAGATCTACTTGACCGACTCGCGTTTGACGTCGTCACGATTCCACCATTACGCGAACGTCTTGAGGATGTGATGACCCTGGCACACGCATTCGCCGTAAACATGGCCAGCGAACTGAAACATTCTTATTTCCCGGGATTTGCACCGCGCGCAGTATCGGCGCTGCTCAAACACAACTGGCCAGGTAATGTCAGGGAGCTGAAAAACACGATCGAGCGATCGGTTTATCGCGCAGATGATCCTGAGCGGCCGATCTCGAACATTGCGTTCGACCCCTTCGATTCACCGTTCAAGTTGGCGAGCGCGCCGGAAACTCCCGGGCCCGTCCGGCAACAACGCCGCGCCCCACTGCTTCCAGCTGACCTGACGCAACGACTAGTCGATGTAGAAAAGGACCTGCTGCTGGCCGCGCTGGACAAGGCTCGATTCAACCAGCGATTGGCCGCGGATCTTCTAAGCCTCAGCTACCACCAGTTTCGAGGCAAATTGAAGAAACACGGCATCTCGGGCCGACCTTCGAACAGCTAGGTATCGTCGCGATAGCGCCTGACGTAGATCGCCGCCGTGATGAACAAACCGGCAACGATGACGCCTGCCCACATCTGCGGGCTTGCCAGGAAATTACCGATATCGATGAAGCCAAGCAAGCTGACAGAATCGACGTTGCCGACAAATTTCTCATCATTGAAAAACTGCTCAACATCGACGCCCTTGAATATCGGCAGGTGATTGAAGCGAGTTGCTATGGCGTCAAAAATCAGGTGCGTGCGCAATACCCAGTATTCAAGCGTCGGCAGCAGGACCAAAGGCAAGAATGCCATGAGTAGGGGCGCGCGTTTGGTCCATGCCGACACGAACAGGAACCAGCCGATAAACGGTGAAAACCAGATGGGCAGCAATAGCGTGATAATCAGCATGCCCGCCCATACATCGAACAACGGCGCCGATTTCCAAATCAGGAGCATGGAACTGCCGCCCTCGATGCTAACGAAAATGCTCGTCATCAGCAGAACGATCAGATGGGTGACCACGATGACAACAAAGGCAATCAAGGGAATGGCGAGTGCCGCTGTCAGAAATTTGGAAACGACGGTTTCCGCATCGGTAATGGGCAGTGACCGCCAGAACAGGATGCTCTTGCTTTTGCGTTCGGCATACAGCGAATCGAGGCAATAAAAAGTAGACAGAATCGCGCCCGCAAAAATGAAGGGCACTGTATGGCCGATCAGGAGCGCAAGGAGCGCCGCCCGACGTTCGCCCTCGCCGGCAATATTCTGGGCACCAAGAATGCCTATATCGACGATTTCCTGGTGACCGGAGGCAAACACGAAAGCCGTCAACACCGTCAGAATCAGCACCAGGGCGACGACCGCGGGCGTGACATAGAGCGATTTGTGCTCCCAAAGCTCGCGACGCACCAGTGCCAGTTGATTCGCAATCATGCGGCTGCCCCCTTGACCTTGGCCACGAACAGATCCGCGACTGACGGCGTATGTGGTTCGCCGAGGCCCTCTAGTTGTTCCTTGCTGACACCTTCGAACGTCATGACCTTTTTACCGAAGACGTCGCGCTCATAGATGGGTCCCAGCTGCCGAGCCTTGTCAGCGTTCTCGCCCGACGTCGCGAGTTCTGTATAGGTATCGGGTAATGCTTCCATACTTGAATCAAGCAGTATGCGACCGTCGTGGATGAACATGATGTCCGTCACCAGGTTCTCGATTTCCTCGACCTGGTGCGTGGTAATCAGGATGGTGCGCTCGCCGTCGAAGTAGTCGCTCAGCAGGTTGCTATAGAACTCCTTGCGAAAAATGATATCGAGCCCGAGTGTCGGTTCGTCGAGTACGAGGAGTTTTGCGTCAATCGCCGCAATAATCGACAGATGCAGCTGCGTGACCATGCCTTTCGACAGTTCGCGAACCTTGGCATTTTTTCGAACTTTGGTTCGCGACAGAAGTTCTTCGGTGCGCGAACGCGTGAAATTGGGGTGCGTCGCCTCCATGAAGTCGAGAAGCTGCGAGACTTTGATCCACCGTGGCAGCACCGCAACGTCAGCGATGAAGCAGATGTTCTGCATCAGTTCCTTGCGCTGCTTGAACGGATCCAGGCCCAGTACGGAAAGCTGACCTTCGCAGTCTGTCAGTCCAAGTACCGCCTTCAACAACGTTGTTTTTCCGGCGCCGTTCGGACCGAACAGCCCCATGATTTTTCCTTTGTCGACTTCAAAGCTGACGTTGTCAACAGCGTGCACGTCGCCGTAGCGCTTCGATACGTTGGTGGCAGTGACCAGGCTAGTCATTCTTGTCTCCGGCGTCATCTGTCTTCTTGACCTCATCGAGAAGCGTGGTGGGATCCAGGCCGAGGCGCCCTATTGTTGCGACAACCTCGGGCCATTCCTTTTCGAGGAATCGCTGCCGCTCGTCCTTCAGCAGCTGTATGCGCGCACCGTCTGTGACGAACATGCCGCGGCCACGCTTTTTCTCCACGAGCTCTTCATCAACGAGCTCCTGATAGCCCTTCAGCACAGTCAGGGGATTCAGCCGATACTCCGCAGCAACATTGCGTACCGACGGCAGCGCATCGCCATCGCCAAGGACGCCCTCCAGGATCATCGCAACAACGCGATCCCGGAGCTGCCGGTAGATCGGCAGATCTTCGTTCCATTTAGGGTCCATTAGAGACGCCCTGTAAAAAGGCGCCGGCCTCATTCTGGGGCCGGCGCAACAACTCCGTCGCTACTTTACTCGCCGTTGTGACGGAAACTGGATAATCGGTGATCAGCTCAAATTCCCCTTAATTTGGTTCAGTTCGTGATCGTCAGCCGAATTTCGATGATGTCGCGAACCTCATCGACAGCAGCCTTCTGAACGTCCGCATCCGCCTGGCCAGCAACAAGCGCCAACGTCATCAGGGCCATAATGGTCAGGCCGACAATTTCGTTGAGGTATCGTGAAAATATAAGCTTCATTGCTGTTACTCCAAGTGGTGCTACGGTGTCCGGTGAGCTAGTGTTATAGTTGACTATAACACCAAACATAGTGATTGCAAGCTTTTTTCACCGCTTCTAGACCGAATCCCTGATGCCGCGCGTTTATTCAGGGTATGGCAGCAAACGCACAGGCAATCAGGGGCGGACAACTGGCGCTTTCGCACACGGCGGAGCTCGCCTATGCTCGTCCTATGGACAATGTGCCCGAAGACAGCGCCCTGATGCTTCGCTACCGTGACGGCGACGTCGCGGCCTTTGAGGTTCTCTATCGGCGACATAAAGATGCTGTTTTTCGCTACTTGTTGCGCCTGTGCCAGCATCGCGATACCGCCGAGGATGTTTTCCAGGATGTCTGGGGCAAGATCGTCAAGGCACGAGACAATTATCGTCCGACCGCAAAATTCTCGACCTTTCTGTATCGCGTCGCACACAACTGCTTCATCGACCACATCCGGCGGAACAAGCGCCACACACAGACCGCGGCCGTTGAGCCTGACAGCCAGCCGGATCCAGCCGACCTGCCGGAAGTTGAAACCGAACGCAGCCTTGCCCGGCGCCGGCTCGAAGTGGCATTACAGGAATTACCGGAGGAGCAGCGGGATGTATTCCTGTTGAGTGAGGAAGCCGGGCTCAGCCTCGACCAGATCGCCTCCGTTACGGACAGCAACCGCGAAACAGCAAAAAGTCGATTACGCTACGCCGTGAACAAGCTGCGGGCGGCAATCGACGAGCCAGTGAGGACATCATGACCGAAGAGCGCAACCAAACCGACGCAAGAGCAGACACGCTCGTGAGTCAGGCTTATCGCGATCTCGCAGATGAACGGACGCCCGAACATCTCGACCGGACAATACTCATGGCCGCCGCAAAAGCAGCGCGCCCACGTTATTCACGATTTATTGCCTGGACGCGCCCAATGGCCTGGGCCGCAACCGTCATGCTCTCGGTTGCGCTCGTTCTGGAGGTGACAAATTCACCATCGCCTGGCGTCCTGTCGTTTGATGAAACGATCGGCACGTTCGAAGTCCAGTCGCCCGAGGCAGACGCGAAGGACGATGGGCCAGTGGATTCGCCCGAAGAGTCTGTGGTCCCCGTCAGCGAACTCACGAAAAAGCGAAGCAGTGACATGCGCCAGAAGGCCGCGGCCATTGCAGAGCAGGAAATTGCACCGCAGCAGCCGGAAGCCCGGGAACGTGCCGAGCCCTTGTCGGATGCCGCATTTAGCGCCCCTGTCGCGGATTGCAACCAAGACGCGGTCGCGACACCGCAGACCTGGCTTGAGTGCATTGTCGCCCTGGAAGGCGCCGACAGGGATGACGCGGCCCGCGAACAGCGAGCTTTACTCACGGAGGCCTTCCCCGACTTCGATCCCCGCTGAGTTTCGGTATGTCACGAGTGATGCCTGGCGCGGGCAGTGCTAAAATCGCCGCCCGCCAATAACGCTTATTCAACGCACACTCAGGACACCACGATGAAGTCACCCGTACGAGTCACAATTACCGGCGCAGCCGGTCAAATCGGTTATCAACTTGCCTTTCGTATCGCATCCGGCCAGATGCTTGGGTCGGATCAGCCGGTTATTTTGCAACTGCTCGAAATCCCCCCGGCCCTGCCCGCACTGAACGGCGTGGTCATGGAGCTCGACGATTGCGCATTTGCAACGCTTGCAGGCGTTGTTGCAACGGACGATCCGGATGTTGCCTTCAAAGACAGTGACTACGCATTGCTCGTCGGCGCACGGCCGCGCGGACCTGGCATGGAGCGTAAGGACTTGCTGGAGGCGAATGCGGCGATCTTCTCGGTCCAGGGAAAATCGATAAACGAGAATGCAAGCCGCGACATTCGCGTCCTCGTTGTGGGCAACCCGGCAAACACGAATGCCCTGATCACGCAGAGCAACGCGCC
>WTCH01000049.1 GCA_013138675.1 Woeseiaceae bacterium
GACGACCGCTGCTTGCATCCAGATGATCGGCCTGCCCAGGACCAGTGCCATGTTGGGAAGTGGATTGAGACGGGCCACCGGCTCGTCGCGCGGCGCGGGTATGAATAGCCAGGCGAGAACGCCAGCCATAAATGTGACCGCCGAGTAGCCCAGCACAACCATCTGAAATCCAGTGCGTCGCTGCTCATCAGTCGCCAGCCTTGCGTCATCTGGCATATAAAACGCCAGCACCACGACCATGAGACTGGCAACCAGTGCTGCGGTGATCCCCCTGCCACCTTCGAGAATGCCGAATGCCATGCCCTGTTCAGACTTGCCACCCCATTCTCTTGTTGCCCGAATCAGCGCTCCCCAGAACAGGAAGATCGTCGTTATTCCCCAGAAACCGTAGAGTATCGCCATCTCCCACGGACCTGGGATCGTCGCCATGTAAACGCCACCGAGCGCCGTCGCAATGAGTGACGTCGCCAACAGGGTTCGTGCCGAAAAGTGGTCGGCGATTGCACCGCCCGGGAAGTAGCTCAGCGTCGCCGTGATGCCATAGACTGCGAACAGGTCACCCAGTTGCGTGTTGGTAAAACCGAAGACTTCGAGCATGGTCGGACGGAAGAACCGCGCCGTGTTGAATGGCAGTCCGAAAACCATCTCACCCGCGAAGATCAGAATGACGATGTAGAGATAACGTGACATCTTTATCGTCAGCACCTTGGCTGATCAGGCTCTGAGCTTGTAGCCTGTCTTGAAAACCCACCAGACGACCACCAGGCAGGTCGCGAGAAACCCAAAGACCATAGCCAGGCTCAGGCCTATGGCCACGTCGGCATTTTCGTAGAAGCTCCAACGAAAACCACTGATCAGGTAAACGATCGGATTAAACAGGCTCACGGTCTGCCACGCCGGCGGCAGCATACTGATTGAATAGAAAGTGCCACCCAGAAACGTCAGCGGCATGATGACGAGTATCGGCACGATGGTGAGTTTCTCCCAGCCATCTGCCCACACGCCGAGAATGAATCCGAACAGGCTGAACGATACCGAGATCAAGACAAGAAACAGCAACATGATGGCTGGGTGCGCAATATTGATGTCGACGAAGAAACTTGCCGTCGACAGGATGATGCCGCCGATGATGATGGACTTCGTTGCTGCCGCCCCCACGTAGCCGAGCAGCACCTCGACGAACGACACAGGCGCCGACAGTAACTCGAAAATTGTCCCTGAAAACTTCGGAAAATAGATCGCAAACGACGAGTTCGAAATACTCTCCGTCATGATCGACAGCATGATCAGACCCGGCACAATAAATGCGCCATAACTCACGCCGTCGATCTCATTGATTTGAGAACCAATCGCAGCACCGAATATAACGAAGTACAACGACGTCGATAACACGGGCGCCACGATGCTCTGTACGACGGTACGCATCATGCGAGCCATTTCCGTGCGGTAAATTGCTTTGATCGCGTAGTAGTTCATGCTTCTCTATTCACCAGCTCGACGAAGATCTCCTCAAGCGAGCTTTGTGACGTATTGAGGTCGTTGAAACGGATGCCCGCATCATGCAGGGCGCCAAGCAGAGCCGTGATGCCGGTATGCTCGCCTTTTGTGTCGTAGTGATATTTCAGCTCGCTCCCGTCTTCGCTGAGTTCAAGCCTGTAACCATCGAAGCCCGGCGGAATGGCGTCCAGTCGTTCGGCGAGGTTCAACACGAGTTCTTTTTTGCCGAGCTCACGCATGAGCTTGTTCTTCTCTTCAACGAGTATGACTTCGCCGCGATTGATCACGCCGACGCGATCAGCAAGCTGTTCTGCCTCTTCGATATAATGTGTCGTGAGGATCACGGTGACACCGGATTCGCGCAGCGCCCGTACGACGTTCCACAGGTCCTGGCGCAACTCGACATCGACGCCGGCAGTCGGCTCATCCAGAAACAGGACCTCGGGTTCGTGTGCCAGCGCCTTGGCGATGAGTACGCGTCGCTTCATGCCCCCCGAGAGCATTAACATCTTCTCGTCCTTTTTGTCCCACAGTGACAGGGACTTCAGGACTTTCTCAATGTGGTCCGGATTTGGCGGCTTGCCAAACAGGCCGCGACTGAAGCGGCAGACGTTGTATGGCGTCTCGAACGTTTCCGTCGGCAGCTCTTGGGGCACGAGACCAATACGCGAGCGCGTCGCACGATAGTCTTTTTCATTGTCATAGCCATCGATGATGACCGAACCACTCGTCTTGGTCACAATGCCGCAGACGATATTGATTAGCGTCGTCTTTCCCGCGCCATTCGGGCCGAGCAAGCCGAATATCTCACCTTTGTTGATCTCGAGATCGACGGCCTTGAGTGCCTGAAATCCACCGGCGTAGGTCTTCGTCAGTTCATTGATGCTGATGACAGGCTGCATGGAGATGGATCATACATCCACCGGCCGTAATATCCACGGGCTTGTCCGGGTCTAGGTTAGCAGGATCTTCTGGCGTGAGTGAGGCAGGAATTGCAGTACGTGTATGGACTACTGATTATTGTCGCACTATTGGTGGGCGGTTTTGCATTGCTTAACCGCCCACAATTTATTCCCGTGGATGCTGATATCCCAGTCGATTTTCCGACCGATACTTTCTCGCATCGCGATTTCGAGTCCCTGCTCGAAAAATACGTCGATCAGGACGGTAATGTCGATTACACACGCTGGCACAGCTCCCAGGAGTCTGTATCAACTCTGAATGCCTACCTCGCAGCAGTGAGCCGGTACAGCCCTGATGCAACACCGGAAAGATTCTCCAGTGAAAGTCAGGAACTAGCCTACTGGCTTTACGGCTACAACGCCTACGTCATCAAGAGCGTTCTGGATAACTGGCCGCTCGAGAGCGTTACGGATGTTAAAGCGCCACTCGAGGTGGTTAAGGGCATGGGCTTTTTCCATCGCCTGCGCTTTGAATTTGGTGGCGAGCCGTACAGTCTGCTGAGCGTTGAAAACAGCATCATCCGCAAACGCTTTCAGGACGCGCGCATTCATTTCGTACTGAACTGCGCGAGCGACAGTTGCCCACCGATGCGTCCGACCTTGCCGACCGGTGATGCTCTGGATGAACTGCTAACAGCAGCCGCTACGGATTTCGTTAACGATCCAAGAAACGTATCCGTCGATCACGGCAACAAACAAGTCGTTCTGTCGACGATCGTCAAATGGTTCAGGAAAGACTTCCTGAATGATCTCGCGAAACGCGGCCTCCCTTCCGAACGTGGCCTTGTCGACTACGTCTCTAGCGAGGCCTCCGAGACGCTTCGGGCCGAGCTAGACGCGGCGTCAGGTTATGAAGTGGTATTCAGAGACTATGACTGGTCATTGAACGGCAGCTTTAATTAACCAGTCTTCAATAGAGTTATAGTTAGGCGTAACAGGGGAATGCCACGATGAATCTTTTTGCGAAACTTGGGGCCGTTACATACGTGTTGTGGGGGCTGCTCCATATCCAGGCAGCACGTCTCGTATATATGCTCGGGCAAACTCTCGAACCCGGCATGGTTCAGGGCCGTATTTATCAGGGCGCCTGGAATCTGCTCTTTTTTGCGTTGTTCGGCATCGTTGTTGCGATAC
>WTCH01000063.1 GCA_013138675.1 Woeseiaceae bacterium
GCAACAAGAAGGTCAAGCTCGTTGGTCGGGATCACGCTACCTGCAACGTGTGAAATCTTGATCGTTGCCGCGACATCATGGTCCTGTGTGTCGATTGCGATGATCGTTTGGTCGCTCTTGCTCGGCACGAACGCGAAGCGGCTGCCGTCGGTAAGGTCGTCGTCGCCAAACAAACCGAGAATGTCGCCGCTTGCCGTCGCAGACAGTGTTATCGCAAGAAAAAACAGCAACGCGCGCGGCATTGCATTACTCCAGGCCGAGGAACGGGTAGATAAAGTCGCTGACCGTGTGGAAGTTATCGGTAACGAGGAGCAGGCCGAAGAACACGATAAATGCGGACGACACAGCGCCGACGAGCCGGGTATGGCGCGAAATGGCTTCGAAGAGTCCCTGCATTCTCGAGAAGAAAAAGGCTGCGAGCAGGAAGGGTATCGCCACTCCGGCCGCGAAAATACCCATTAACGCTGCACCGACGGGGGCGCTGCCGAGTGCGCCGACATAAATGAGTAAGGTGGCGATAATGGCGCCACCGAAGCAGGACATGCAGCCCAGGCTAAATGCGATTGAGACCAGTACCGTGCCGAATGTGCCGCGTGTCTTGAAGTCCTGGATGGCTTCGGCACCCGGTATCCGGCAGACGATCGGCGCCCTTGCACGAATACCGAGCCAGATGCCGAACAGGATGACGATAACGCCTGACGCGATTCCGACAGGCCGCGTGTAGTTCGCGAAAAAGATCTGTGCTTCCTTACCCGCATAACCAATCAGGGCACCGCTCGCGACGAACAGGGCTATATAGCCCAGGACGAATGCCGTTGCCAGGCGCATGACTTTGCGACGTACTTCCGGTGTGACGCCGTGGTCCGTGATGACTTGTTGTGCCGTGATGCCGCCCAGTGTCGCGAAGAAGATGAGTACAAGTTGAATCAGGCAGGGTGTAAGCACCGACGACAGCAACCCCGCGGACAACGAGAAGACCATGATGCTCGTAAAGGTGTCCCGCGACATCAGTTCGGTCGGGATATTGAGTGGCAGTTCCCACACGTAGTCGGACGGCACCGGAATCGTATCACCGTCGTCGACGCGGTCGCGGTCCCAGGTATGCGTCAGTCGCAGCCGCAGTTCATCGGCATCGTCATTGATATACGGCGTTCCTGTCGTATCGAATTTCGGGAACTGCAGAATCGTCGTCCGGTGGTGTTCGACGAGGTTCGGGCCTTCCGCCGATACCGGCTCGATCACATGGTCGCCGAGCAATAGTTCTGCTTGCGCAAGTCCTTCCGGCAAGAAACCCGTGTGCACGTCTTCCGATATGAAGAAGACTATGTGCTGGTCCGGCCGGTACTGCTCGATGGAACCCGCGCGGTCCGCATACTGAAAATATTCATCCGACGCGTACAGCGCTGTGACTTCGATACCGCCTGGGAAGTAAATGAAACGCGTGAGCATGTTGTTGAGCGTACGGAAGTTGCCCATGCGCTCGACCTGGACCTGCTGGCCGGTTTCGTAGAGAACCTTGTCGCCATTGACGAAGTAGGGGAACACGAGCCAGGAGAATGCGATGGCGGTGACAAAGACAAATCCCAGCACCGAGGCGCCAATTCGTTGAACGACTGTTTGCTTCATCGTCAGGAGCGTCTTTGGATGGAGAATTCTGCGATCGCGATCAGGGCCTGTTTGTGGGCTGAGTCTGGGATGTCGGACAGCGCCGCAATCGCGGTATCCGCGGTTTCCTGCGCACGGCGAGCCGTGTATTCAAGTGCCCCGGTTGTTTTGATGATCGCAGTGATCCTCTGCAGCTGGTCGAGACCACCTTCGACAATTGCGTTGCGAATCAGTTCCTTATCGTCGGGAACGGCCTGCCGCATTGCGTATATCAGCGGCAAAGTCGCCTTGCCCTCAGCCAGGTCATCGCCGAGGTTCTTGCCGAGCTCGTCGGCGCTGGCATTGTAATCAAGCGCGTCATCAACGAGTTGGAACGCAGCACCGAGGTTCTGGCCGTAGGTGACCATGGCCGCCACATCGGCCGGGTCTCGGCCGGCCAGCACGGCCGCAATCTGGGCACCGGCCTCAAACAGCCGCGCGGTCTTGCGATAAATCACCTGGCGGTAGGATTCTTCTGTTGTGTCCGGGTCATGCACATTCATCAACTGCATAACCTCGCCCGCGGCAATCGTGTTGGTCGCGTCCGAGAGTATTTGCATGACGCGCATGCTGTCGATATCGACCATCATCTGGAATGCACGTGAGTACAGGAAATCGCCAACCAGCACGCTGGCCTGATTGCCGAACACTGTGTTTGCGGTATCGCGTCCACGTCGGCGTGCCGAGCTGTCGACAACATCATCGTGCAGCAGCGTCGCGGTATGAATGAATTCGATTATTGCGGCAGAGCGAATGTGTTGCTTGCCCTCGTAGCCCAGTGCCCGTGCCGCCAGCAGAACCAGTAAGGGCCGCAGCCGTTTGCCGCCGCTTGTCACGATGTATTGCGATACCTGGGAGACAAGCGCAACGTCACTTTCGAGGCTTGTCGAGATCAGGCGATCAACCGCATCCATGTCGTCGCGAGCGAGCTCAACAACGTCCGCGAAGTTCGGCGAATCGAGGGATTTTTCTACCGCTTGCATGAGAATCCGCATGATGCCTGAAATGCTGGTTTTTGGCGACCGGGAGTCACACAAGGCGATGCAAGGAGCATAATCGCAAGCCCTTGAATTCAGAGCTAAAATGGTTGCCCTCTAACGTTGACCCGGGGCAGGGTTATCTATAGAATTCCCGCTCCTTTGTGGCAGCCGCCAGATTCACGCCTGTGTGACTACCCGGCAGCCGCAAAAAATTACTTAATTATCAGTGAATTGCGTATTCGACGCGAATCACGGTACGGAGCAAATAACGATGTATGCGGTTTTTCGCAGCGGTGGCAAACAATACCGTGCAATTAAAGGTGATGTTCTGCGCCTGGAAAAGATCGCTGGCGACGAAGGCGCCACGGTCAAATTTGACGAGGTATTGCTCGTTGGAGAAGGCACGGATATCAAGGTAGGCAGCCCGACGCTGTCCGGCAGCACGGTCAGCGCCAAGGTGCTTCAACAGGGCAAGAGCCGAAAAGTCTCTGTCGTTAAGTTCAAGCGTCGCAAGAACTACCTGCGCCAGGGCTCGCACCGCCAGTTCTTCACCGAGGTGGAGATCACGGACATAACGGGCGGCTCGGCAAAGAAAGCGGCGGCGAAGCCGGCCGATCACAAGGCAGCAGCGCCGAAGAAAGACGCAGCAGCAGATGCTCCGGCCGAGAAGGCAGTAGCAGCGAAGCCAGCCAAGAAGAAGGCGGCGGCGAAGCCGGCCGCCCACAAGGCGGCCAAGAAAGTAGCAAAAAAGGCGGCGGCGAAGAAGCCGGCAGCAAAGAAAAAAGCTGCTAAGAAGGCTGCGGCCAAAAAGTCAGACTGATTTAGCGAAGGTACGAAACCATGGCACATAAAAAAGCAGGCGGCAGTAGTAAGAACGGTCGCGATTCAGAATCCAAACGACTTGGCGTGAAGATGTACGGCGGCGAGGAAGCACTTGCCGGCAACATCCTTGTTCGCCAGCGCGGTACGCGTTTTCATGCAGGCACCAACGTCGGTATCGGCCGCGATCACACGCTGTTCGCGAAGAAAGACGGCGAGGTCAGGTTTGAGCGTAAAGGCCCGAAGAACCGCCAGTTTGTGAGCGTGGTAAACGCCAACTAGGCGACTGTGGGCACCTATTTTGTAGGAGCGGCTTCAGCCGCGAATTGTCGCGGCTGAAGCCGCTCCTACATCAAACCGCTCCCACAGAGACCCCGCCGCGCGCGGGGTTTTTCGTTTTTACAGAAAGAATCCCATCATGAAATTCGTCGATGAAGCCACAATTCGGGTCCTGGCCGGCAACGGTGGCCACGGTGGCAGCGTGTACCTGGTCGCCGAGCCGTCGATGAATACACTGGCCGATTTCCGCGTGGCGCGGAAGTTCCAGGCCGAGACCGGGCAGGGCGGTGCGGGCAGGAATAAAACCGGCAGGTCGGGCGATGACCTGGACGTAATGATTCCCTGCGGCACGGTCGTACATGACGTTGATACGGGCGAGCTGATCTGCGACCTGACCGAGCCTGGGCAGCGGCAGAAAGTGGCGGAAGCCGGTCGCGGTGGCCAGGGAAACACGCGCTTCAAGAGCAGCGTGAACCGCGCGCCGCGCAAGATCACCCAGGGAACCCAGGGCGAAGGGCGCCACCTCAGCCTGGAATTGAAGGTGCTCGCAGATGTTGGACTACTCGGTATGCCGAACGCAGGCAAATCGACGCTGATCACCGCGATGTCGGCGGCTAAGCCACGAATCGCCGATTACCCTTTCACTACTTTGCACCCCAATCTCGGCGTGGTGCGTGTGGGCCGGCTGCAAAGTTTCGTTATGGCCGATATTCCAGGCCTGATCGAGGGTGCGTCGGAAGGTGCGGGGCTCGGTATCCAGTTCCTGCGGCACCTGCAACGTACGGGCTTACTGTTGCACCTGGTCGATATCGCGCCTATCGACGGCACCGACCCGGCAGACGTTGTCAAAGCTATTGCCAACGAGCTTGGCAATTTTTCCGAAGATCTTGCCGAGAAGCCACGTTGGCTGGTCATCAACAAGATCGACCTGCTCACTGAGGACGATCGGGCTGTAGCCCGACAAAAATTACTCGAAAGTCTCGCCTGGGACGGCCCGGTATTCGAGGTCAGCGCCGCCACTGGCGAAGGCACCGGAGCGCTGGGCCAGGCCATCGTCCGAGAACTGGAAGCTCTGCAGGCGCCAGAGGAATGACACCCAGGCTGTGATCAGTCAGCCTTGGAGCGGTCTGGCACCCTTTCAACGATCGGATCCGAATTCAAGTTGAGTTCGCAGGTCTGGTCCAGATAGTCGTCATACGTCGAGCACGGCCGTCTCGCTTCTTGCGCTAGTCGGCGCTTGAATACTCGCAAGCCCCAGATACAGGCGAACACTCCGCCACCGATGCCCGCAAGGAAATACTCCTGATTGCCGGCTCTACCGTAATAGACGCCGAAGGCGATTAGCAGGACGCCCAATACGATCCAGTAATAGGGCACGTTTTCGTATATTGATTTGGGTATGAACATGCGAGCTAGTATGCAGAGCGCAACGTCGAAACATATCCACTCGCGTCACAATTCTTCGCGCTCCTGATTATGTCCAAAGACCCAGGATGTTCATTTCGGTTCAGATTGCCGTTCATTCAGCTAACGCGACCGCTCGTCGGATTTTGGGTTGGAAACTATTGAATTTGCGACGTATTCGCACGTCAAAAGGCCGCTATTCCGGCACACTTTGTTAACGATACGAAGAGTCAAAGTGTGAGGTACGTCACATGAAATACGAGCGAGTATGGACGCAGGCAATGCCGGCCTCGTCACAGGGGTTTACCCTAATCGAGTTGATGATCGCTATAGGTTTGGGGGCGCTTCTGCTGTCCATGGCCATCCCGGCTCTGGACCAGTTTACGACGGGCGCGAGGTCGACCAGTGCAGTCAATGACTTCGTGTCATCAATTCATATCGCGCGCAGCACGGCAGTTACGACCAACTTCAGAACGACGGTGTGTGCCAGCGCCAACGGGGCGAATTGTGAGGCGGTTACCTGGGACCAGGGCTGGATCGTCTTCACAGATCGCGACAGTGACCGGACAGTGGACAACGATGAGACGATCGTTGCGACGTCGGCCGGCATCGATGGGCTTTCAATCCAGTCAGGCGAGTTTGGCCAGTTCATGATGTATCGCCCAAATGGTCGGGTAATGACTTCATCAGCCAACGGCAACTCCGGCCAGTTCACTGTTTGCGATAACCGTGGCAGCGACTTTGCCAAGGTCCTGATCGTTGACCTGTCGGGGCGCCCACGGATGTCCAAGTACCTCGCCGACGGCACTTCGCCGTCTTGTAGCTAAAACCCTTTTGATCGAGATTTGCCAGATGATGTCATCCCGCAGCAAACAGACCGGTTTTTCGCTACTCGAACTGCTCGTAGCGCTGGTCGTATTCAGCATCGGCCTGCTTGCTGTTGCCGGTCTGCAGACTGTTTCGAAACAAGCCAATTTCGAAAGTATACAAAGAACGACTGCGGCTCAGATTGCGACCGGCCTGCTCGAAGACATGCGTATGAATGGTGACGGTATCAACGTCTATCGCACGGCGGGCGCAATCGGTGGTGGCATCCGTGGCGGCGAGCCGGCGCCGAACTGTCGCGTCGGCACAGAGTGCAACGCGGCGCAGAAGGCCGCCTTTGACCTCTGGTTCTGGGAGCAGGCGCTCGATGGCAACCTCGAAACCAGCGGCGGCGCCGGCACCGGTGGCCTGATGTTCCCGACATTGTGTGTCGACGGCCCGGCCGTCGGCGGGCCCGGTATCTACCGAGTGTCGATCGCCTGGCGTGGCACAGCTTCAATCACCAACTCTGTTAACAATCCATGCGGTGCGGCAACCGGTAATTACGGCGATACGAATCAGTTTCGCCGGATGGTCCAGGTCCCCACCTATATCGATCCAAACTTTTGAGCGAATTGATGATGCCCAAGCAAATGAGACATAAACAGGTTGGCTTTTCAGTAGTTGAATTGATGGTGGCGCTGGCACTGTCGATGACGCTTGGAGTCGCTGTGGTCTCCGTTTTCACCAATAACAGTTACAGCTTCAGTCAGGACGAGAATATTTCACGCATGACCGACGAGGCACGATTTGCGCTTCGCGAAATCGCGTTCGACATCAGTATGGCCGGGAATTACGGCGAACTGCATGTTCCTGCAATCGTGACGCCGGACGCCGCTCTCTCTATCGGCGTCGACTGTGGTCCGGCCGGCCAGCTGAACTGGATGTACCGTACTGTTGAAGCGGGCTCGGGCGAAACTCATTCGATCGCAGCGATTGATAACGCAACTAACGGCCAGGTAGTTGCAGCGCACTCATGCTTCGCCGCAGGAGAGGTGCTCGAGGGAACCGATGTGGTCTCCATTAAACGAGTCGCGGGTGCCGAAGCGGCAGCGTTAAGGCCGGGTGGCGTTTATCTCAGAACAAACGGGACGGTCGGGTTGTTGTTTCGCGCGCCTGCGCCGGCTACGCCTTCAGTTGTGGTTGGTGTGCCAAGAGCCGACTGGGAATATCGACCGAGCATCTATTACATTCGCCAGTTCGCCAATACGCTGGGCGACGGCATTCCGACATTGTGCCGCAAGGTACTTAGAGGGGCGGGTCCGAACATGACCACGGAGTGCCTGGCGACCGGAATAGAAGACCTTCAAATCGAATACGGAATCGATACGAGCGAGGACGGCCACCCGAACATGTATTCACCGAATCCGTCGCTTACGGAAATCCAAAACGTCGTTTCGGCGAGGATCTTCGTGCTGGCGAGAACGACAGACATCGACACGCGTTATACGAACGACAAGACCTATTCGATCAGCAATACGCCTGACTTCCTTCCGGCGGACTCGTTTCACCGCCGTGTCTTCTCGACCAACGTCTCGATACAGAACATTCGTAGTTTGAACATGATGGGCTTTTGATATGACTAAACGATTCATAGCCGGCAAACAGAAACAGCAGGGCGCAATTCTGGTTATTACGCTGATGTTTCTCGTCGCAATCACGCTATTCACGGTTTCGTCAATGCGGTCCAGCAATATCGGGCTGCACATGGCGCAAAACGAAGAGTCGCGACTGGCCGCGATTCAGGCAGCGCAGGCATTGGCGGACGTTATTGTGGCCAATCCCGCATCGACCCCTGTCACTGGCAAGTCGGGCTTTACGGCATGCACCGCCGGCCAACAGGGATGTGACCGCGACGATCTGCCGATCAGCGACCCGACGATCGCAGGCGAAGTTGCAACGTATCACTTGTCTGCACGCGTCGAGCGCACAGGGGGCGAATTTCAACCGCCACCGCGCGCCGTTGAGTCGAGTATCGACAAATTTACTAGTGCTTCATTTCGCGTAGTCACGACGTTTGATCGCATCGACGAAGGGCTCGGGCGCCAGCAGATCACCGAAGGTGTGCTGGTTCTCATTCCCAATCAATAAACAGATTCTTAAGAAGAGTACTCAGGTATGGATACCAAGCTTGGCAAGATTTCACTGACAGCGTTCCTGGCAGGATTGATCTTCACCATTGGCTCTGCGCAGGCTGACGATACGGATGTCTATATGAATCCTGGCGCCGGATTGCCGGCGAATAGTGAACCGATGGTCATGTTCTCGCTGGATTATCGGGCCAATCTCGGTTCGACGGCCTGTAGTGGCGGCGCCTGCGACACCCTGATCAACGAAGGGTACATGTCGGCAACGGGCCCCTATACGTTCTTTGACGCGCTTCGCGGTTCGCTGCGCAAGGTATTCGACCCACTTGAGGGCGTCAGGATCGGCCTGATGATCAACCACGATAACAATACTAATTGTGAGGGCTTTGGTCGCAACAAATGCAGTAACGGTGGTTACATCGCCATGGGATTCGAGTTGTTTGAAAAAGGCGACGCGAACGGCGCGAAGGCACAATTCCACAATTACCTCAACGCGATGCCGATACCGGGCGGAAACGTGAGCCACTCCTACCAGGGTAAGGAGTTGTTCTTCGAGTTCTTCCGTTACCTGACAGGTCAGGGTGTCTACAACGCCCACAACGGCTTTACCGATTTTGGTACGAAGAATACCTATAACCTCGACTACGACTATCCGGCCCTTTCCTGGGATACGTCGATTGAAACCGGCCCGAAGGTCAAGCCGTCCTATGTCAGTCCGCTCGACAAGGCAGGTGCCTGTTCGAAGCTGTACACGGTCAATGTCATGTTCCAGGTTTCAAACCAGGACGACGACTCCGATGGCGCGATTGGAGATCCTGTCGGTGCCGGCGGTTTTGGTTCATCGCAAAGCCAATTCCCTGACGTAATCCAGTACTTGAATGACGCGGATCTCGCTAATGGTTCTTATGGCGACGCTCCCGACCTCGAGGACAAGCAGAACGTCGTGTCCTATTTCATCGTCGATAGCACAAAGATCAACACAACAACCAAAAG
>WTCH01000337.1 GCA_013138675.1 Woeseiaceae bacterium
AGGACCGCATTCGCAGCAAGAATGACGCCGCCGAGTCTCGCGCCTTGCGCGGTAACAAATGCGAACGTGAACATCAGCGCCATCGTGCGAATGAACAGGTGTGCGTTGATCGCAAAAAAAGCAGAATAAGCGCGCACATTGAAGAGTCGCGCGAGCGGCCAATGACCGTCGCGGTTGCGTAGTGCATGCACAGCGAACCCGAGCCCTACGAACAAGCCGCTGTACTCGGCGATGACTGACGCGAGCGCAACGCCATCGACTTGCATGCCGAGTCCGATTACGAAAACCAGGTCCAGCACAATGTTAGTGATATTGATCGTAAGGAAAATTAGCAACGGAACGCGAGCGTTTTGCAGGCCGAGAAACCAGCCAATCAGCACAAAGTTGGCGAGAGTACCGGGTGCGCTCCAGATGCGTATCGAGAAATAGACAAGTGCAGATTTCTCGACGTCGATCTCGGCACCGAAAAGAGGTATCGCCCATTCGCCGACCGGAATTTGCAGGGCAAGAAGCACCAGACCAATGAGCACGGCAACGATGATGGCCTGGCCAAGAGCGACGCGCAGCCCGTCATTGTCATCCGCGCCGAAGCGCTGTGCCGCGATACCTGTTGTGCCCATACGCAGGAAATTCATCCCTGTGTACAGGAATCCGAAGATCGTGCTGGCGATCGCAACCGCGCCCAGGTAGGTCGGGCTGTCGAGGTGTCCGGTTACACCCGTGTCCACCATGCCAAGTAACGGCACGGATATATTGGACAGAATCATTGGCGCGGCGATGCGCCAAACGTCGCGATTCGCAGGCAGGCGATGGGCGCTCAATCGCGCGTCACCCGAAGGCGTTGACGCCAGTCAACTCCTTGCCGATGACGAGCTGATGAACAGTCTCGGTACCTTCATAGGTAATCACGCTTTCCAGGTTGAGCATGTGTCTCACTGGAACATACTCGGCGCTGATGCCGGCAGCGCCCAGAATATCGCGTGCGTCGCGTGCAATATCGATGGCGGCACGGCAGTTATTCCATTTGGCCAGCGATACCTGTGACGGGCTGAGTTTGCCCTGGTCCTTGATACGCCCGAGGCGCAGCGACAACAACTGGGCCGTCGTAATGCGCCGCGCCATATCGGCGAGCCGTATCTGGATGGCCTGCGTATGGGAGATCGGCCGGTTAAACAGGACCCGGTCCTCTGAGTAACGAAGTGCTTCATCGAGGCAGGCCTGCGCGGCGCCGATGACGCCCCATGAAATGCCGTAGCGAGCCTGGGTCAGGCAGCTCAGCGGTCCTTTGAGCCCCGTAACACCAGGTAAAACGCTGGAGTCGGGTACGCGGACGTTGTCAAGAAACAGTGCGGACGTTACCGACGCGCGCAGCGAGAATTTATTCTCGATTTCCTGCGTCGTGTACCCCGGTGTGTCCTTCTCAACGAGAAATCCCTTCACACCTTCTTCCGTCATTGCCCAGACAACGGCGACATCGGCAAGGCAACCGTTCGTAATCCACATCTTCGCGCCGTTGATGACCCAGTCATCGCCATCGCGTTTTGCATGCGTTTTCATATTGCTCGGGTCGGATCCGCCATGCGGTTCGGTCAGACCGAAGCAACCGATAGCCTCGCCCCTCGCCATCGCCGGCAACCAACGGTCCTTCTGCTCGTCGGAACCGTAGGCATGAATCGGAAACATAACGAGGCTGCTTTGCACCGACACAAAGCTTCTGAGGCCGCTGTCACCGCGCTCAAGTTCCTGACAGATCAGGCCGTAGCAGACGCTGTTGAGACCGGCACAGTCGTAGCCGTCGATCGAACTGCCAAAAAGTCCCAGCTCCGCAACCTGCGGAATGAGCTCCTTCGGGAAGGTGTGTTGTTCAAAGGCCTCACGCATCAACGGGATGACCGCGTCATCCACAAAGCGAGCGACAGTATCCTGCACCATGCCTTCTTCGTCGCTCAATTCCGAGCGAACGTCAAAGAGATCGAGTGGATCAAGTTTTGTGTTTTGTGTGTTCAAAATGGGATTCCGATACGGCGATACAGGACCGACAGTAACCACGCCGGACCGATCATCACTAACTGAAGATCCTGTAATACGGGGCGCAGACTACTCTCATTTCTGTGCCCCATCCAGAGGCCAATGATACCCCCGACCAACAGGCCGAGCGATACGGGCATGGGCGAAAAACCAGACCGTGCAAGCCACACCTGAATAGCTGCCACGCCGAGAATAAATGGCAACATTCCGATCGCCAGCGACACCGAAATAATGAAGTAATAAACGGCCGAGGCCATGAGAAACGCCGTGCCCCAGTTGAGCAATGGCGAGATCTCAAAGAACTCATCGGGAATGGGCAGGGTCCAGAGAATGCCGACGATGCCCAGCACAACCATCGGTACCGCGGCCCAAAATACGACCGGGTAGGTCAGGTTCTGGTGGGTATCCTCATACAATTTGAGCCAGCCGTCGGTTTCGGTCATGGTGATTCTCGGCCTTTGGGTCGGCCATTCTAACCGACATGGTCAGGCCGTCGACCTATAATCGGCGCATCAAAGACCGATACCAAAAAAACAATGACGGCGGCTGGATCAGCTACCGTCGCAAGACGTACCGGTAATTACGCCGCCATTGCCGTGCGCAGTTTCTTGATTGCGTTAGCTTCGATCTGGCGAATGCGTTCTGCGGACACACCGTATACATCTGCGAGTTGATGCAGCGTCTGTTTCTTCTCTGTGAGCCAGCGACTTTCGAGAATGTGGCGGCTGCGCTCATCGAGCGTGGTCATGGCTTCGCCCATGCGGTGAGTTGCATCGTCATGCCAGTCCGTCTTCTCGACCTGAACTGCGGGATCGGCGTTCGGGCTCGGCAGGTAAGCCGCCGGTGTAAACGCTCGCTCGTCATCGGCATCGGGTGCGGGGTCGAAAATTGCGTCGCGGGCACTCAGGCGCCGCTCCATCTCGGTGACTTCTTTCGGCGTGACGCCAAGGTCCTTCGCTACAGCCTGCGTTTCGGCGTGTGACAGCCACGCGAGGCTCTTCTTGTTCTTGCGCAGGTTAAAAAACAGCTTGCGTTGCGCCTTGGTCGTCGCGACCTTAACGATGCGCCAGTTCTTCAAGACGAACTCGTGAATCTCGGCGCGAATCCAGTGAACCGCAAATGACACGAGTCGTACGCCGTAGTCGGGGTCGAATCGCTTGACGGCCTTCATGAGACCAACGTTGCCCTCCTGGATCAGGTCGCCGAGCGGCAATCCGTAGCCCATGTAACCCTTGGCAATGTGAACGACGAAACGCAGGTGTGCCATGACAAGCTCGCGCGCAGCATCGAGATCTTCTGCATCTCGATATAGGTTGGCGAGCGACTGCTCGTCTTCCTTACTGAGTACCGCGATCGAACCGACTGCATGGATGTACGCATCCAGGCTGCCGACCGGACCGGCGATCATTAGCTCGTGATTCATTGCTGTAACTGCTGTCGTCATTGATGACCTCCCATTTGCGAGCGCCAATTTTAGCACTCGTCCGGTTAGAGTGCTAACAAAGGCAGAAGTTCCATAGAGAGAAGTGACCATAATTCAATAAAAACAATAACTTACAGCGAAAGCTATTGTATGGATTATGTTCAATGAGGCTAGCGCGGCTCGATGCGTCGCATATGTCGTGCGGCGGCAAACCACGAGCCGACAAGCCCCAGCAGAACGCCGATGCCGAGTATGGCCAGGCTTTCGTCCAGCGACATTGCGACAACGGTGACGCCACTCTTGTAGAGGCCGGCCAGCCGCGCCGCTGGTTGTTCGAGCAGGAACAGACCGTATTGCACGAGACCCAGCGCGAGCCCACCGCCGAAAAGGCCGTACCAGAATCCCGACCACAGAAACGGCCTGCGTACGAAAGCATTGCTCGCGCCAATCAGCTTCGTGACTTCTATTTCTTCGCGGCGGTTCTGGATGTCGAGCCGAATCGTATTGCCAATGATCACGACAATAGCGACGCCGAGCAGTGACGCACCGATGACAATCGCCTGCCTGACTATGTCGAGGATCGCATGGAAGCGCTGTACCCATTCGGTATCCACCTGTACAAGATCGGACTCGGGCAGGTTGGCAAGTTCTTCCTGCAGCAGGATCATTGACTGGCTCGTGTTCGCAGGGCCGGGGCGCACGACGAGCGTGTGAGGCAACGGGTTGTCAGACAACTGATCAAGGGCCGCACCGAATCCGGATTGCTCCTTGAAATCTTCAAGCGCATCGCTCGCAGTGATCAGTTGCACGGTCTCGACATCGGCTCGTTGCTCTATAAGCCGCGCGAGACCCTCTGCTTCGCTTTCAGTTATAGCGCGCTTGAGGTAGATCGAAAAGTCGAGTGCATTGTCCCAGCCCTCGCTGACCGCGCGGGCATTCTTGACGACAAGATTGAGCGCAGCAGGAATCGCGAGCGTGACCGCGATCACGAGGATGATCATCAGGCTTGCGAACGGTTGTCGGAACAGGCGCCCGAGTGAGCCAATCGACGTGCTGATATGGCGCAGGAACCAGATCGATATCGGACCTGAAGAACGGACGGGCGCGACAGCATCAGAGTGGCGGGTCACTGCCATGCGAGATCCTCCTCCTCGCGCTCAACGAGCTTGCCGGCATCGAGCTCGATGCGCGAACAGCCCATGCGATCGATCAGCGAAATATCGTGGCTCGCGATCAGCAGCGTCACACCGACTTCATTGAAGCGACGAAAGATTCGCATGACCTCGAGCGACAAATCCGGATCGAGATTTCCGGTCGGCTCGTCGGCGATGAGTAGCTTTGGTCGCGTGACAATTGCGCGCGCAATGCCGACTCGCTGTTGTTCACCGGCCGACATGGTTTCCGGGTTCTGCTTTTCCTTGTGCAGCAGTCCAACCTGGTCCAGCGCCGCGCGAACGCGCCGGCTCGCATCACGATGACCAACGCCTGCGATAACGAGCGGCAAAGCAACGTTGTCGGATACCGGCCGATCGTAGAGCAGCTTGTGATCCTGGAAGACCATGCCTATCTGTCGCCGGTACGCGGGAATCTTGCGCCGCTTAACGCGCCGCGTGTTCTGTCCGTCGACAATAACCTGCCCACTCGTTGGGCGCTCGATCAGGGCGATAAGGCGCAGCAAGGTACTTTTCCCTGCACCCGAATGTCCGGTGATGAACAGCATCTCGCCCTTATCGACAGACAGCGTCAGGCCGGACAATGCCTCCTGTCCACCAGGGAAACGTTTCGTTACGTCATCGAGCTGAATCATCATGACTGGCCACTCGCAAGCAACGCATCGACAAACTCGCTTGCCGAAAACGCCTGCATGTCTTCCGCGGACTCGCCAATTCCAATGAAGCGCACGGGCAGCTGCAACTGGTTGGCGATAGCGAGCAGGATACCGCCTTTGGCGCTGCCATCGAGCTTGGTCACGGTAATTCCCGTCAGGCCAAGTGCTTCATGAAACTTCTCTGCCTGGACCAGTGCGTTCTGGCCCTGGCTCGCATCGAGCACGAGCATGATCTCGTGCGGCGCGGTTTCGTCTCGCCGTGCCATGACATGCCGGACTTTTGTCAACTCGTCCATCAGGCCTTGCTGATTCTGCAGGCGGCCCGCTGTGTCTGCGAGCAGGACATCGATGTCGCGTGCCCTGGCCGCCTCCCAGGCGTCAAAGATGACCGCTGCCGGATCAGCACCGGACTGTTGAGAAACGACAGGAACGTCATTGCGCTCGCCCCAGACCTGCAATTGCTCGACAGCTGCTGCGCGAAACGTATCACCCGCCGCGAGCATGACCGAAAGGCCCTGGTCTTTAAAACGACGCGCCAGTTTGCCAATGGTTGTGGTCTTGCCCGCGCCATTCACACCAACCATCAGAATGACGAACGGTCTATGTTGCTCGTTGATTTCCAGTGGCACTGCGACGGGCTCGAGAATTGAGGTTAACGAGCGGTGCAGGCCGGCACGCAGTGCATCGACGTCTGCGAGCTCCTTGCGGGCGAGACTGCCCTGCAAGTCTTCAATGATGCGTGCCGTCGTTTCAATACCAACATCTGCCATAACAAGCTCTGCTTCAAGCTCGTCGAGAACGTCTTCGTCGATCTTGCCGCCGGGCGCGAGGTTAGCGAGGTCGTAGGTCAGCCAGCTGCCACCGCGATTGAGGCGTGCACGCAGCTTCTTTATGAATCCCTGGCGTGGTTCCTTATTCTCCTTTTTGGCAAACATCGCTATTTGTCGTCACCTGTTGGGTCACTTGTCGGCGGTGAATCGCCTAAACTGTCCGGGTGGCATCATCGAAGAAAAAACCCCGGCCGGGACGGCTGCGTATTGTAGCGGGAAAATGGCGGAGTCGTCTGTTGGATATAGCGGATGTACCCGGTTTGCGGCCGACATCGGAGCGCATACGCGAGACGCTCTTCAACTGGCTGTCGCCGACCATTCCCGGTGCCCGTTGCCTTGATCTGTTTGCAGGGACCGGGGCGCTGGGGCTCGAAGCGCTGTCGCGCGGCGCGGGCGATGTCGTGTTTGTCGAAAAGTCTCCGGTCGCAGCCAAAGTACTTCGTGACAATGTACAGGTGCTCGATGCATCAACCGCTGATGTGCGGCAGGCCAACGCGCTCGCATTCCTTGAGGCGCCGGCCGGCAAAAAATTCGATATCGTGTTTCTCGACCCGCCATTTGCCGCGGATATGCTTGGCGATTTGTGTAGACTCCTCGATGAGGCGTCCGTGCTCTGTAGCGGCGCCCTGGTCTACCTCGAAGAAGACCGGGCGCGGCCGGAGACAGACCTGCCGCGAGGCTGGCGCATCCTGAAGTCGAAGACCGCTGGAAATGTACGATACTCACTTGCGCAGGTTGATCAATGAGGAGCGAATAGATGACCGTTGCCGCCATGTATCCGGGAACATTCGATCCCATCACACTGGGTCATGAAGATCTGGTACGAAGGGCGACGACGCTTTTCGATCGCGTTGTCGTAGCTATTGCTGATAACCCAGGCACCAAGGCGCCGCTTTTTACAACAGACGAACGCGTCGCGATGGCAGCTTCCGCCCTGGCCGATATCGATAATGTCGAAGTAGTTGGTTACAAAGGACTGACCGTCGACTTCGCTCGGGAAAACAACCTGCGTGTGATCATTCGCGGATTGCGGGCTGTGTCCGATTTCGAGTATGAGTTTCAATTGGCGAACATGAATCGTCACCTCACCGATGAAGTCGAAACGGCTTTCCTCACACCGACCGAGAAATACACGTTTATTTCGTCGAGCCTCGTGCGCGAGGTTGCGGAGCTCGGCGGTGACGTTTCAGAATTTGTATCGCCGAAAGTGCGACAAGCCTTGCGGGAGCGTTGCGGCCAGACCTAACGCTGACAGTTCTTGCAGTAATACGTCGAACGCTGGCCCTGCACGATTGACGATACCGGCCGGTCACACCGCGAACAGGGTTCACCGTCGCGGCCGTAAACCTCAAGTTCCTGCTGGAAGTACCCAGCTTCACCATCGCCACCGTAGAAATCGCGCAGAGTGGTTCCGCCGGCCTTGATGGCTTTCGATAGTACCGTCCTGATGACTTCTGCCAGCAAGTCATAACGCGTTTTCGCTATGCGCCCGGCGGCGCGGCGCGGGTTGATACCCGCCAGAAACAGCGACTCGCTCGCATAAATGTTGCCAACGCCGACCACGACACGGGCATTCATAATGAACTGCTTGATGGCGACGTGCCGGCCGCGCGATCGATCCCACAAGTAGGCGCCGCAGAACTCGTCGCCCAGTGGCTCGGGGCCCAGGTCGCGCAGCAGCTTGTGCTGCAACGGGTCCGTGGCCCAATGTAATGAACCGAAGCGTCGCGGGTCACGAAATCGCAGCGCCTTTCCTGATGCGAGTTCAATGTCGAAGTGGTCGTGCACGCCGGCAGGCGTGTCGCGTTCCACGATGAACACGCTGCCCGACATACCAAGGTGAATGATTGCCGAGCCGCTGTCGGTATTGAGCAACAGGTATTTGGCGCGTCGCCCGACAGACTCAATACGGGCACCGGCCAGGTTATCGTCAACCTCGGTTGCTATCGGCCAACGCAGACGGCGTTCGCGAATAACAACGTTTTCGACGCGCTCACCGCTGACATAGGGCGAAATACCGCGACAGCTTGTTTCGACTTCGGGAAGTTCAGGCATGCAGGGAGTTTACTGTAGGAGGGCCTTCAGGCCCGAAGTGTTCGCGGCTGAAGCCGCTCCTACAGGCCGCTCCCACAAAAAAGCCCGCGTTAAGCGGGCTTCTTTTGAATTCTGGTGAAAGCGATCTATTTAATCTTCGCTTCCTTGTAGATCACGTGCTTGCGAATCGTCGGATCGTATTTTTTCGTCTCCAGCTTTTCAGGATGGAGCTTCTTGTTTTTCTGAACTGTGTAGTAGTGCCCCGTGCCGGCGCTCGATACAAGCTTGATCTTTTCGCGGTTACCCTTGGCCATTAGCTGATACTCCGTTTAAACGCGCTGTCCCTGCGCGCGCAGGTCGGCGAGAACCTTCTCGATGCCGTGCTTGTCGATGATACGCATGCCGTTAACTGACACACGCAGGCGTACCCAGCGTCGCTCGGATTCCAGCCAAAAACGCTTGTTCTGCAAGTTGGGCAGAAAACGGCGACGCGTCCGATTATTGGCGTGAGAAACGTTATTTCCGGACTGTGGGCGCTTTCCGGTGACCTGACATACCTTGGACATTACTGTAAGTCTCTGATTTTACAAAAGGTTGCCCACGGCCTGTGAGCAGCGAGCGGAACTTTATACCAGCCTGACAGATGCAATACAAGAGCCTGTCACAAGAGACCCCGGCTGGCCATCGAAGTGGCCTGACCGTCGCCAATAATAAGGTGATCGAGGAGCCGAATATCGACCAGTTCGAGGGCCGATTTCAGCCGCTTCGTGATGCGTTCGTCAGCCTGGCTGGGCTCGGCAACGCCTGATGGGTGGTTGTGGGCGAGGATGATGGCGGCCGCGTTGACGGCGAGCGCCTCTTTGACCACTTCACGCGGGTAAACGCTGGTGCCGTCAATGGTTCCACGGAACATTTCGTCGAATCGAAGCACGCGATGGCGGTTGTCGAGATACAGGCAGCAGAACAGCTCGTGCCCCAGGTGGCGCAGTCGGGCCTGAAGGTAGGCCTCGGTATCAGCGGGACTGCGGATGGCCTCTCCGGGCACCACAGACGCCTCAAAGTAGCGCCGGGCAAGCTCGGGAAGTGCACGAATGATCCGCGCACGTGACACGCCGATGCCACGCTCCGCGATCAGCGCCTCATGGTCTGCATGAAGTACCTCCCGCAGCCCGCCGTGCCTGTTCAGCAGGTCGGTCGCAACGCCGTCTCCGCTGCGGATAAACAGTGCCAGCAACTCGCTGTCGCTCATGACCATCCATTGATTGCGTGTCATCAGGGCCCATTCTGGCAATCCTGGTCACAGCAACAAGACGTCAATCACGCCGGGATGACGGGTTTCGCGCCAGGTCTTTGGCAACGGCAAGCGCCTGGTCCGGTTCGGCCTCGATATCGACAGGTACGCCGACGCCCTCGATGCGGCCGTGGGCGATGGAGTAGTAGTCGGCCACGGGTAAGCTGACCTGGAACCCGTCACGGACGTCGAACATGCTTTGCGACAGCATTTCACCGGCTGACCGCCGTCCAATCAGTGTCGTTACACCCGAGCTGCGAAAAGCGTCGGCCGCGAGCTCGGTTGCGGATGCGGATCGCTCGTCAAGCAGGACGAACACCGGACCGTCAAAATTTGGGCTTTTCGGGTTGAATCTCAGGCGCAAGATGTCGGATTCCTGCACGGCCTGCCAGAACGCGATAATCGACCACCCCTCCCAGGGCATCGTCTCAAGTACTTCGTCGGTCGATGGTGCCTTGTCGTGATTGCGGCCCCAGACCTGGGAAATGAAGAAACCGGCATCGACGGGCTCGTCGATAACATGCTCGACGAGGGGTTTTACGGCAAATGCTCCGCCGCCGTTCCCGCGCAAATCAATAATCAGTGCCGCCGGATCTTCCACGGCAATACGCTCGAACGCGGCGTCAATCTGTTCGATCGTATCCGCACCCATCATTGTCCGGACTGTCAGCACCGCGACGTCATCCGCAAACTCAACGGTCGCGGCCTCGAAGCCGACACGGTAGTTGTCGAAGAACGCGAACATCTCCGCCGCGGACTGTGCTGATCGTTTGAACTGAAAGTGCGAGAACGGTTCGTTCTGCCATAGCCAGCGAAAGCCGAACAGCAGATCAAGGTCGTCCGTCGCGACGTCGGCGACCCGCCCGAGTTCCGCGCGAAACGTGAGATATGCCTCTTGCTGTAGATCGTCGGGCGAGAACAGCTTGGCGGCAACAACGGCGTCGAAGTCGTCGAGTATGGCCGGGTAGTCACGCAAAACCGTGGCTTGGTCCACCCGACTTCCAGAGATCGATCCTGCGAAGACACCATCGTCGATGCTTCCTTGGAATTGATCGCCGTCGAACCGCAAATCGACCACGCCTTCTCCCCAGGGCGCGGTAACGTCGCCGCGGTAACTACCGTCGTTAACGAGGTGCGCTTCAAACGTCATCAAGCCGGCGGAAACATCACGCTCCCCCGGGATGGCCTGCAGCAGCGGCAGCGACCCGGACAGACTTCTTGCATGCAGTCCGGACGGGTCGCGCTCGATCTCGAGATGCAGTTCGACCGGACCGAGTGAGCGCGAATCGAGTTGTACATGCCAGACCGATGAGTCGCCGGCGGCAGCCAGCGGAGTCGCCAGCAGCATTGCGAGTGCCATAACTAGTGTTCGGATCATGGAATTCCTCTCCCTTTAGAAGACCAGATGCACCGGGCTTCAGATTGGATGCTAACGCACTGGCAATGCCACGGGGCGGCAGGATAAGCTCGTGCCTATGAATGTGTTACTGGGCATCACCGGCGGGATAGCCGCGTACAAGACACCAGAGCTGGTGCGACGCCTGCGCGAGCGTGGCGCGGACGTGCAGATCGTAATGACCGCCTCTGCAGGCGAATTCGTAACCGAGACGGCTCTGCAGGCCGTTTCCGGCAGGCCGATTCGAGCCAATCTCTGGGACAAGGAAGCCGAGGCATCGATGAGCCATATCGAGCTCGCACGCTGGGCAGACATCGTGTTGATCGCGCCGGCAACGGCCGAGATTATGGCGCGCCTCGCATCGGGTGCCGCGGCCGACCTGCTGACCACGCTCTGCCTGGCAACCGAGGCGCCACTCGCCATCGCGCCGGCCATGAACCATGTCATGTGGGGTAACGCAGCCGTCCAGGCGAATCGCAAGACACTGGAGGGGCGTGGTGTGCAGATCCTCGGGCCTGACCATGGTTCCCAGGCTTGCGGCGAAACCGGCGCAGGTCGCATGCTTGATCCCGACGAAATAGCGGGCATCATTTGTGGGCCACAATTGGTCGCGACAGAAGGTCAGGGCGTTCTTGCAGGCAAGACCGTCCTGGTTACGGCGGGGCCAACTCGCGAGCCGATCGACCCGGTGCGTTACATCACCAATCGCAGCTCGGGCAAGATGGGCTACGCAATAGCGAGTGCCGCGGTCGCACAGGGGGCGAAGGTCACACTCATCAGCGGGCCCGTAAACCTGCCGGGGCCGAGAGGCGTTGACGTCGTACATGTGAAGACTGCGCGTCAGATGTATGAGGCGGCCCATGAGCACCTTGCGGGTGTCGACATTTTTGTTGCTGCCGCCGCGGTGTCCGATTATCGGCCCTCGGATGCGGCGAAGCAGAAGATCAAGAAGAACAATGAGACCATGCAGCTTGAGCTGGTGCGATCGCAGGATATTCTCGCGTCGGTCGCCGGGCTCGATGACGCACCGTTCACGGTTGGGTTCGCGGCAGAAACCGAGAACGTGCGTGACTACGCGCTTGGCAAGCTCGAAAAAAAGAACCTCGACATGATCGTTGCGAATCGCGTTGGTGACGACTGTGGTTTTGACCTCGACGACAATGAGATTGAGGTCTATTGGAAAGATGGCGAGAAGGGCTTTGCCAGGGCCCCGAAAACGGAACTGGCAGAACAGATCATGCAACTCGTCGCGGAGCGGTTCACGGCCGCGCGCGGCCCCGATACACAACCAAGGCTGACACGACTACATGCGATCGATTGAACTGAAGATACTTGATTCCCGACTCGGAGACTCGATAGAACTGCCGCACTATGCGACCGATGGCTCGGCGGGGCTCGACATGCGTGCCTGCATCGACGAGCCGCTGACGGTAGAGCCCGGTGAAACAGTACTGATACCAACCGGCCTTGCGATACACATTGGTGATGCGTCGCTGGCCGCCGTTTTGCTGCCGCGGTCCGGACTTGGTCACAAGCATGGACTCGTGCTCGGCAATTTGACCGGGCTGATCGACTCCGACTACCAGGGGCAGGTCTTCATATCCTGCTGGAACAGGAGTTCAAAGAGTTACGAAGTGCAGCCAGCCGAGCGCATCGCGCAAATGGTTTTTGTGGCGGTAGAGCAGGTGCGCTTCAACATCGTCGACGAGTTTGACGACAGTGATCGTGGCGCAGGAGGGTTCGGTCACTCAGGAACGGCTTGAGCAAGCGTTTCCGGTACAGCTCGGGTTTGCGGCTCGTCGGCCGATATACCCTTGATTGTCTTGAAGCGCTCAATATCGCCTTGAAAGCGATCGCGAATCCGTTGCTCTTCGTCCCTGAACTTCTTCAGGTTTTCTTTGTGGCGACCGATCGAGGAATCCGTGTCACCAATGTCTTCAACGAGCTTCGGATCAATCGGCTGGGCCGCGGGGTCTGAGCTATAGGGCTTGTAGCGGCCGGCCTCGTTCTTGAGCTTGTCGAGGCGGCGTTGCAGGTTGCGCAGGTAAAGTTCAGTCACGCGGGCCTGTGCCTGGAACAGTTCGACGCGGCGATCCCGGTGCATCTCGATCTCGGCGACTGACACGTAAGTATTCAAGAGTGCCTGGTCCGCGCGAAATTGAAGTTCCTTGTTCACTTCCAGCGCCCTAGCCGTGGCTTCGGCGGCAAGCTGCTCTTCCGTCTTCCTGCCTTCGAGCTCACCGACGACGACACCCTGGTCATTGAGAACGTCTTTGGGTTTGTCGGCGTACTCGGGCGGAATGCGGTCGCCGTACTGCTTGATGCCTTCATCGTCATACCAGCTGTATACCGGGCGCTGCTTGGTCTGTGCGCTGGCGTCCAAGGGCACGAGGAGGCAAAGAATGACCGAAAAAAGTAGTAGTCGCATAGCGTAACTATGCCATGTCTGGCAATTTAATAATTAGGACTGGTTCGCGAAATAACAGCTTAGTCGCCTCTACGGATCTTGTAAAATATTTACCGATATCACTATAAATTCAACAACTTACGATATCACACCGTATTTTTTGCGATACGCGACGACTGGTTCGAGGTAATCGGCATACTCGCTTGATTCCTCAAGAATATCGATCAGGTCATTGAGCTGAATAATGCTCGAAACCGGGATGCTGAGTGACTGTTTGAGCTCCTGCACGGCCGAAAAGCTCCCCTGGCCGCGTTCCTGTCGGTCGAGTGAGATCGCGAGCCCTGCCACTTCGGCACCGGCCGCGGAGATGATCTGGTACGCCTCGCGAACGGCCGTACCCGCCGTAATGACATCATCGACAATCAATACCCGACCCTGCAGGGGCGCCCCAACGATGCTCCCGCCTTCACCGTGCGCCTTCGCTTCCTTGCGGTTGTAGGAGAAAGGCACGTCGATATCCTCGTGTTCCGCCAGGGAAGCAGCAGAGAGAGCCGCCAGCGGGATGCCTTTGTAGGCCGGCCCGAACAGCATGTCGAATTTGATGTCGGATGCAGCGATTGCTGCCGCGTAATAGCGACCGAGTCGCGCCGCGGCGTATCCGGTATTGAAAAGCCCGGCATTGAAGAAGTAGGGGCTGACGCGCCCGGACTTTAACGTAAATTCGCCAAAACGAAGTACGCCAAGCTCGAGAGCGAGATCGATGAATTCTCTCTTATAGGCCTGCATGTCGGTGGTCTTTATGTATGATGGCCGCCTTCGATTTGCGCGTCGAGTATGACACGCAGCACGGCAGGGAGAAACCGATTGTTTCGAGTAATCAGCCTTAACGCGAATGGCATTCGCGCCGCGGCCCGCAAGGGCTTTTTCGACTGGATGAAAGAGCAGGATCCCGACGTTGTCTGCATCCAGGAAACCAAGGCGCAGGTTCACCAGCTGGGCGATGAAATCTTCTCGCCTGCAGGCTATCACTGCTACTACGAGGATGCCGTCAAGAAAGGCTACAGCGGCGTCGCGATCTATTCCAAGCACAAGCCGAAAAAAGTTGTTCGCGGTTATGGGGACAAAGAGTTCGATGACGAGGGCCGCTACCTCGAGGTGCAGCTGGGCGGTATCTCGGTCGTGTCGTTGTACCTGCCGTCTGGCTCCTCAAAAGAGGAACGACAAATAGCGAAATACCGCTGCATGGATTCGTTCACCGAGCACCTGAAAAAGCTGCAGCGTAAGCGCAGCGAATACGTCATCTGCGGCGACTGGAATATCGTGCACAAAGAGGGCGACATCAAGAACTGGAAGTCGAACCAGAAGAATTCCGGTTGCTTGCCCGAAGAGCGTGCGTGGCTGGACAAGGTGTTTGGTGAGTATCGCTGGGTCGACGCGTTTCGCACGATCGAGCAAGAGCCATACGAGTACACCTGGTGGTCGAACCGTGGTCGCGCCTGGGACAACAATGTTGGCTGGCGCCTCGATTACCATGTCGTGACAAAAGGTCTCGAGGACAGGGTCCTGCGTACCGAAATCTACAAAGATCAGCGATTCTCCGATCACGCACCGCTAATCATGGATTACGATTGGCACCATGGTGACTAGGACGTTTAAGGAAGCGATCCTCAACCGGCGGATGCTGATTTGCGTCTTCACCGGTTTCACGTCCGGGTTGCCCTTATACCTGTTAATTCAGCTGGTGCCGGCATGGTTGCGTGCCGAGGGCGTCGGCCTGGCCGAGATAGGTTTTTTCGCGCTGATCGGTTTCCCCTACACCTGGAAATTTGTGTGGGCGCCCGTCATGGACCGCTTCACGCTGCCGTTCCTCGGACACCGGCGCGGCTGGATGCTAGTCGCCCAGCTGGCGCTCCTGGTCTCGATCGCCGCGATGGGCTTTATCAGGCCGGACCTGTCGCTCTGGACCATCGCCTACCTTGCGGCTGCAATAGCCTTTTTCAGCGCCAGCCAGGACATCGTGCTGGACGCATACCGGCGCGAGCTACTGCCCGACCTGGAGCTTGGTCTGGGCAACGCTATTCATGTGCAGACCTACCGCCTCGCCGGCCTCGTGCCGGGTTCGCTGGCGCTGATTCTGTCGGACCACTTGCCCTGGCACACGGTGTTCATGTTCGTTGCGCTATTCATGGTCGTTGGCATCGTCCTGACGCTGGTCATCGATGAGGCGATAGCCGAGCCCAGCCCACCAAAGACGATGCGCGACGCGATCGTCGAGCCGTTCCGGGAGTTTATTGGGCGCAAAGGTATCCGTTCGGCAGCACTGATTCTCGTGTTTCTGTTCCTGTACAAGCTCGGCGACAACATGGCAACCGCGCTGCAAACACCGTTCTTCATAGATATGGGATTCAGTCGCACAGAAATCGGGTCGGTCGCGAAATTCGCGGCACTGATCGCGGCGATAGTGGGCGGCTTGTTCGGTGGTATCGTCATGATCAAGCTCGGCATTAATCGCGCACTGTGGATTTTTGGTGTTGTGCAAGTGGTGAGTATCCTCGGTTTTGCGTTGCTTTCGGTTGTCGGTACGAATCTGTGGATGCTGGGCGCCGCGAACGGATTCGAGTACCTCGGTGTGGGATTGGGTACGGCTGCGTTCGTGGCCTTCATGGCGCGCGAAACGAATCCGGCCTTTGCCGCGACCCAGTTCGCACTGTTCACGGCCCTGACCGCGGTACCGAGAACGCTGGCGAATGCCGTAACCGGCGTCATCGTGGAGAATGTGGGCTGGACCAACTTCTTCCTGCTTTGCACCGTTCTCGCCATTCCCGGCATGCTGTTACTGTTCAAGATTGCGCCGTGGAACGGCGACGACATTGCCTGATACGGCCGAACTCGTAGTAGGGAGAGTCGAAGAACTCACCGACCCGGGCAGCCGTGAATTCCAGATCGGTGAGGGTGACTGGCCATTTCGTGGCTTCGTTGTGCGGCAGGGAAACGATGTTTACGCCTACGAGAACTTCTGCGTACATGTCGGTCATCCGCTTAACTGGATACCGGACGGATTTCTGACCAAGGATGATTCCGCGATCATCTGCGCTTCACACGGTGCGCAATACGAAATTAATACGGGTCTGTGTTTTGCCGGACCCTGCATCGGCAAGTCACTGCGAAAAGTGGATGTAGAGGTACGGGACGGCGTTATCTACGTAACGGGCCCAACAAGTATGTAACCGTCGCGGCTGAAGCCGCTCCCACAGTGGTAGAAAGAACTGTAGGAGCGGCTTCAGCCGCGACAATCAATCCTTGCTGAGGAACTCGAGTGGATCGTGGAAGCCGGCCGGCATTTCGTCAGTGCGAGTGCCTTTGTAGTCGTCGGGATCCATATCGACCGAGCCAGACCAGTCTTCAGGGGCGGCCGCCTCAATGAGAAACTGACCACGCCAGGCATCGATCTCGACTTCATCTATGGTGCCGTCAAAAAACTGGATCTCGATAGTGCCGTCGTCTTCGTCAACCGCGACAACCTCGAGGAGTGTCCCGTCAGGGCGACGAAACCATTTGCCGATTGTCGGGAAGGCGATTGCCATTTACGAGACTCCTTAACCTA
>WTCH01000060.1 GCA_013138675.1 Woeseiaceae bacterium
TGCGATACACGAGACCCTTCTCGAACATCTTCGTAAACAACCACTGTTCCCAGCGGTAGTACTCGGGACGGCAGGTCATTACCTCGCGCGTCCAGTCGTACGCATAGCCCAGGCGGTTCATCTGGCCGCGCATGTCTTCGATGTTCTCGTAGGTCCATTTCGCCGGTGGCACACCGCGCTTGATGGCAGCATTTTCGGCCGGCATGCCGAAGGCGTCCCAGCCCATGGGCTGCAGAACATGCTTGCCCTGCATGCGATGGTAACGGGCAATGACGTCGCTGATTGTGAATACGCGAACATGGCCCATGTGCAATTTCCCGCTTGGGTACGGGAACATCGTCAGGCAGTAGAATTTTTCCTTATCGGTGTCTTCGCCGACTTCGAAACAACGCGATTCAGCCCAGTACTTCTGGGCTTCCATTTCAACGGTTTCGGGGTGATACGCAGTGCTCATGGGTACTTCAGTTTTGCGGCGGGCCAAAAACCAGAAGCGTACAGCAACAGGCGGCGAAGCGCAGCAGTGGCAGGGTGTTCAGAGGTTGACGCGACCCCCCAACCAGAAACCGCCGACGATCAGGAAGGCCAGACCGAGGACCAGCCCGTTGCCTATGGATGAGTACGGTGTGGCGCCTTTGTAGGGTTGCACACTCCTGGTCATCGTAACGGGTACGAACTGCTCGCCGGTTTCAAGAACTTCGCCCTTTGGCCCGATGAACGCACTGACACCGGTACTAGTGGCCCGAATCGTGTGGCGTCCAACCTCCAGCGATCGCATGCGGGCAATCTCCAGGTGCTGGTGCGACGCGATGGAGCCGCCGAACCAGGCGTCGTTACTCACATTGATCAGAATTCCGGCGTCCGGCATCGCGTACAACTGTTCGGCGCCGTAGGCGTCCTCGTAGCAGATGGCGACAGCCAGCTCGACACCGCCCAGGGTGTGAATGAGCGGCTGGACATCGTCGCCTGCCGTCAGATCACTGTGTGGCAGGCTCATCATGCGCATCCACTCGCGCACGGTTGCCGGCACAGGGAAGTACTCACCAAAGGGCACGAGATGTCGTTTCCGGTATGACTGCCGCTCCTCGCCGTTGACGGCAATGATCGCGTTGTAGGTGTTGGGCTTAATCGTGCGTTGGGTAACGCGCTCGAGAATACCAAACAGTATTGTCTGCTCGTTGATCCGAGCGTCCGATTCGAGCCCGAGTATGTATCCCTCGACTCGATCCGAGGCCGCCGGAATGGCAACCTCGGGCCACACGACGATGTCGCTAGCCGCGGCCTTGCGTGTTTCGCTGCGGTAAAAGTCGAGCGTCGGCTGAAACTGCTCGATTAGCCATTTCTTGTCTTGCGGAATTCCGCCCTGAATGATTGTGGCAGTCAGCGGCTCGCCATCGGGCTCGGTCCAGTCAACGGCCCTGAGACCTGCACCAACAAGGCCCGGCAACAATACGAGGCCAACCGCAATCATTTGCTGCCGCCCGCGGGTCATGATGGCAACGAGAATCGCGGCAGAAAACAGCACCATAAGCGCCGACACGCCATACACACCGATAAGCGGCGCCCAACCAGCCAGCGCCGAGTCAACCTGGCTGTAGCCAAGCGACATCCAGGGAAAACCGGTTATCAGCCAGCCACGTGCCCATTCGAGAATCACCCAGACGGCCGGCGCGACCGCCAGCAGAAGCCAGGGTTCGCCGCTTGCCAGCCGGCTGATCAGCCATCCCGTGATCCAGAGATAGGCGGACATGAGCAAGACGAGCCCTATCATGAGCAGCAGCGCGATCCAGGTGGGCGCCTCGCCAAACACCGCAACAGATATGTAAACCCAATAGGTACCGGTCAGGAACATGCCAAAGCCCAACCAGAATCCGTGCTTGGCCGAATCACGCGGCGAGTTGGTCAGGCAAACATAGAGAAACGGCACCAGCACGAGCGGTACCAGTATTGACCACTCGAATGGCGCGAACGCGAGTGTTGTGACACAGCCCAGCACAAAGAAAATGAGCTGGCTAATCCTGGGCCTGTCTGCCGGTAACAGCAGAAGAGATGGTTCGCGCACCACGTGTCAGGCGCTTCGCTGCACTTGCAGTGCGTCGATGCGACGCTTGTCGGCCTTGACGACCGCGAAGCGGAAGCCTCCGAACTGAACCGCTTCACCGCGACGCGGAAGACGGCCAAGCTCATGCATGACAAGACCACCGATCGTGTCGTACTCGTCGTCGCCGAGTTCGCACTCAAAAAAGTCGTTGAAGTCTTCGATGCGCGTCAGTGCACGGACAGCAAAACTCGGTTTGCCATGATGATCACCGTCTGGGCGGATGAATGCCACTTCTTCGCGATCGTGTTCGTCGTCGATTTCACCGACGATTTCCTCAAGTACGTCTTCAATCGTCAGCAGACCCGAAACACCACCGTATTCGTCAACAACGATAGCCATGTGATTGTGGCTATCTCGAAATTCCTTAAGGAGCGCGTTGAGGCGTTTGGATTCGGGAATCACGGATACGGGGCGCAATAACTTCCTGAGCGGCACTTCGTCCGCGTCGTCGCTGCCAAAGTAGCGCAGCAAGTCCTTGGCGAGCAATACGCCGAGAACTTCGTCTCGATCTTCGCCAATAACCGGAAAACGGGAATGACCCGACTGGATGATCGTCGACATGATTTCGTCGAAATCTTCCTCGATGTCGATCACGACCATGTGCGAGCGCGGCACCATGACCTCACGCACCTGGGTCTCGGACACCTCGAGAACGCCGGAGAGCATGCTTTTCTCTTCAGCATCGAGATCAATCGAGGACTGTTGAATAAAATTGTGGATTTCTTCGCGGCTCCAGGGACTACCTTTGAATGCACGCTTGAGACGCGCAAACAATCCGGTGCCTCCTGTGCCGCTGGTACTTGGCGGTTTGTCGTTCATTGACGTGTGTCTTGGGAACCTGTCGTTCTGTCGAGGGACATTGTAGCAGTTGAGGCTCAAGACCTCCCGTAGGGGTCCGTCACGCTTCTGGACGCCAGTATTTGCGTCTCCAGCGCCTCCATTTCACCTGCCTCCACGTCATTCTCGTGGTCGAAACCGAGCAAATGCAAAGTTCCGTGGACAAGCATGTGGGCCCAGTGGTCCGGCAAGGTCTTGTCCTGCTCGCTCGCCTCGGCAGCAACGACCGAGGCACACACCACGACGTCGCCAAGCAAGCGCCTGACATCAGCAGGTAGTCCATCGATATCGCCGGCCGGAAAAGACAATACGTTTGTGGCTTTGTCCTGATCGCGATACAGGCGATTCAGCGTCCGGATCTCATCAGCATCGACAACCCGAACAGCAACCTCGACGTTATCGTCGGGCGAGCGGTCTGACTGCTTGATCGTTGTCGCGATCCAGCCGTGTAGTTCAGCCTCTTCGGGAATGTCCGGATCGTCGCAAGCGACCTGGACGTCAACTGCTACCGCCATTCTTGTCGTCCAGTTCGTAGGCCTCGACGATACGTTGCACCAGCGGATGCCGAACAACGTCCTTGGGCGAGAAGAAGGTGAATGCGATGTCGCTAACATTTTCGAGAATACGCATCGCGTTCTTGAGGCCTGACTCCTGCCGGATTGGCAGGTCGATCTGCGTGATATCGCCGGTAACGACAGCTCGCGAACCAAAGCCGATTCGCGTCAGGAACATCTTCATCTGTTCGACACTCGTGTTTTGGGCCTCGTCCAGGATAACAAACGACTCGTTGAGTGATCGACCACGCATGAACGCAAGAGGCGCAATTTCAATAACGTTGCGTTCAATAAGTTTCGTCACGTGCTCCGCGCCCATCATGTCGTAGAGTGCGTCGTACATCGGCCGCAGGTAAGGATCGACTTTCTGCGACATGTCGCCGGGCAGAAAACCCAGGCGCTCGCCCGCCTCCACGGCGGGCCGCACGAGCACAATGCGGCGGACCTGGTCTTTTTCAAGCGAATCAATGGCACAGGCCACTGCGAGATAGGTTTTGCCAGTGCCGGCCGGACCGATCCCAAACGCAAGATCCTGATCACGAATACTCGCCATGTAGACCGCCTGGTTGGCGCCGCGTGGCCGGATCAGTTTGTGGTGCGTCTGTATCTCTACCTCAGCGGCGTCGTTGGCTGCGTCAGCTACGGCTGCCTTGGATCGACCTTCGTTCATGACGGATTCCTGCAACAGCATGTGCACGCGCTCAGGATCGACCCGTTCCTTGTCAGTCATTTCAAATAACGACAGCAGGACATCACCACCAACCTGTGCAGCGCCGGGTTTGCCGGTTACACGAAAATGATTGCCTCGACTCGCGATCTCGACATCGAGTCTGCGTTCGATCTGGCGCAGGTGTTCATCAAACTGACCGCAAAGGTTCGCCAGGCGGTTGTTATCGGCGGGCTCGAGAACGACGTCCCGAGAAATTTGAATCGCGTTCAAGGTGCTTTAGAGATTACGCAGCAGCCTGATTGTTTGCAAGCCGGCCACGGAGCGAGTTGGGCAACGCTTCGGTAATGTGGACATCGACAAACTGACCGATGCACGACGGCTCGGCATCAAAGTTGACCCAGCGCATATTCTCAGTCTTGCCGGCAAGCTGGTTGGCATCTTTCTTTGAGGTTTTCTCAACCAGCACGCGTTGCGTCGTGCCGACCATCGACTGGCTGATGTCGAACGCCTGTTGGTTGATTCGCGCCTGCAAGATCTGCAGTCGCCGCTTTTTCACTTCCATCGGTGTGTCGTCTTCGAGGCTGGCGGCAGGCGTGCCGGGCCGCGCGCTGTAGATAAAACTGAATGACTGGTCGAAGCCGATCTCGGCGATCAGGTTCATCAGTTTTTCAAAATCATCATCGGTTTCACCCGGGAAGCCGACAATGAAGTCCGACGACAGGGATATGTCGGGGCGTGCCTCGCGCAGTTTGCGAATCTTCTGCTTGTACTCGAGGACCGTGTGGCCGCGCTTCATGCGTGCAAGGACTCGATCCGATCCGTGCTGAACCGGCAGGTGAAGGTAGTTCGCGAGCTTTGGCACCTCGGCATAAGCCTGGATCAGGCTGTCGGTGAACTCGACCGGGTGTGACGTTGTGAAACGAATGCGCTCGACGCTGTCGATCGCGGCAACGTAGTAGATAAGTGTTGCGAGGTCTGCTATCTGGCCATCGTGCATCGGGCCACGGTAGGCATTGACGTTCTGGCCAAGCAGGTTGATCTCGGAGACACCCTGCTCCGCCAGGCTGACACATTCGGCGATCACGCCATCGAATGGCCTGCTGATCTCCTCGCCGCGCGTGTAGGGCACAACGCAAAAACTGCAATACTTGCTGCAGCCTTCCATGACCGATACGTACGCGGTCGGACCTTCGGCACGTGGCTCCGGAAGGCGATCGAACTTCTCAATTTCAGGAAAAGAAATATCGACAACCGAGCTGTTCCTGGCCTGAGCATCTTCAATCAGCTCGGGGAGCCGGTGCAGTGTCTGCGGTCCAAAGACAACATCGACAAACGGCGCACGCTTGATGATGCCTTCGCCTTCCTGGCTCGCGACGCAGCCGCCCACACCGATCATTACGCCCGAGCGTTTCTCCTTGAGTGGTCGCCAGCGACCCAGCTCGGAGAATACTTTTTCCTGGGCCTTCTCGCGTATCGAGCAGGTATTGACGAGCAGTAAGTCAGCCTCGTCCGCATCATTGGTCAGCTCGTAGCCATGGGACTCGCGCAAGACGTCTGCCATTTTGTCCGAGTCATACTCGTTCATCTGGCAGCCCATCGTCTTGATGTATAACTTCTTGCTCATCTCAACTCTGCCATTGTCGCCCGGTAGGCCGGGCTCCTACAGGCAGCACCTGTTGGAGCTCGCCCCAGCGAGCGATTACCTGATGAATCCCATTGACTCGAGTTTCACAAGGATACGATGCGCGGCAAGGTCCGGTGTGATCTCCACAGTGTCGATAACCATCTCCGCGTTCTCTGGCACCTCGTACGGATCCGAAATACCCGTGAACTCCGTGATTTTGCCTGCGCGTGCAAGGGCATAAAGACCCTTGCGATCGCGTTGTTCGCAAACTTCGACCGATGTCGACACGTGAATCTCAACAAATCCACCAACAGGCGCAATCATTTCACGTACGGCACGGCGCGTTGCCGTGTACGGCGCGATCGGTGCACAAATGGCGATACCGCCGTTCTTGGTGATCTCGCTCGCGACGTAACCGATGCGACGGATGTTGAGATCACGGTGCTCCTTGGAAAACCCGAGTTCGCTCGACAGGTTCTTACGCACGATATCGCCGTCGAGCAGACTGACCGGACGGCCACCCATCTCCATGAGCTTGACCATCAGGGCGTTCGCAATTGTCGACTTGCCGGAACCGCTGAGCCCGGTGAAAAACACCGAGAAGCCCTGCTTGTGCCGTGGCGGATGCGTGCGACGCAACTCTGCGACAACATCAGGAAACGAGAACCACTCGGGAATCTCGAGGCCTTCCTGCAGGCGACGACGCAGTTCGGTGCCGGAAATATTCAGCACAGTATCGTCGTCGGCCTTCTGGTCGATCGGGATGTACTGTGCACGATTCTCGGCATAAACCATGAGCTGGAACGGCACCATTGTGATGTCGAGCTCTTCACCGTGTTCGGTCAGCAATTCCTGTGCGTCGTACGGCCCGTAGAAATCATTACCTTTACTGTCCTGGCCCGGACCCGCATGGTCACGACCCACGATGATGTGTGTGCAACCGTAGTTCTTGCGAATGATGGCGTGCCAGAGAGCTTCGCGCGGACCGCCCATACGCATGGCCAGCGGCAGCAGGCTCAGCATCGTGGTTTGCTCGGGATAACGGTTCAGTAGTTGCTCGTAGCAGCGCACACGCGTGAAGTGGTCCACATCGCCCGGCTTGGTCATGCCAACGACCGGGTGAATCAGCAGGTTTGCCTCTACATCGCGGGCAGCGCGCAGCGTCAACTCCTGGTGCGCACGGTGCATCGGGTTGCGGGTCTGGAATGCAACAACCTTGCGCCAGCCGAGTTTCTGGAAGCGGTCACGAACTTCAGCCGGTGTATTGCGCAGGTGCTTGAAGTCGTAGTGTGTCGGCAGCTCGACGCCCTTGAGCGTGCCACCAACGTACACCGGGTTGCCGATGTTCTTAAGGAAGTTCACTGCCGGATGTTTAAGGTCCGTCGTGCCATACACGCCTTTCGCTTCCGCATCGAGATCAGGTGTCCAGATATCACCCACTTCGAGCGTGGCGAGAATGACGCCTTCGAGATCGCGCAACGCGATCTTGTCGCCCGACTTGATGTCGGCGGAAAATTCTTCCGTAACATCGAGCGTGATCGGGATCGGCCAGAGTACGCCACTCTTGAGACGCATCGTCTTGACGACCGAGTCGTAGTCATCCTTGTTGAAGAAGCCTTCGAGCGGCGAAAACGCACCGTTGAGCAACAGCTCAATATCGCACAGCTGACGTTCGGTCAGGTCCCATGACGCATAATCGCCCGCCGCTACTTTCTCGGTCTCGGCTTCATCCGCCGCCAAATACAGATCTTTCAGTTCGCCGCCATGCGGCTCTTTAAACGCACCCATTGTTCTCTTGTCCTTGAGATAAAAGCGCGGCGCAGGCTGTTCTCAGGCCTGCCCCGCGTGAAAAAAAACGAATTAGAAAAAATCTTCCGCTAGAAGGGAATATCGTCGTCGAAGTCATCGGGACCGGCCTGTGGAGGCGCACTCGGTGGACTTGAATCCTGACTGGAACTCATCGGCGCTGAACCACCACCGCCGCCGCCGGCACCACCGCGACCACCGAGCATTTGCATCTCGTCAGCGATGATTTCGGTCGTCCAGCGATCCTGGCCATTTTTGTCCTGCCATTTGCGCGTACGCAGTTTGCCTTCGATATAGACCTGCGAACCTTTGCGGAGGTACTCCGCGGCTATTTCGGCAAGCCGGTTGAACATAGCGACCTTGTGCCATTCGGTACGGTCTTTCTGCTCGCCCGTCTGCTTGTCTTTCCAGCTCTCGTTCGTGGCCACTGTTAGATTGGTCACCGCCGAGCCGCTGGGCATGTAGCGCGTCTCGGGATCGCCCCCGAGGTTGCCGACGATGATGACTTTGTTAATTCCGCGGGCCATATCCGGTCCCCTGTCGATAAGATTTCGAGTTGTTTTTTGCTCACCAATGAGGTGAGGGTCGCCTATTGTAGAGCCTGATGGGCCAAATACCAGCCCGATTTCTCTAGGATTGCCGGCTAAACAGGCTAGATGAGGCCAGCCAGATCGCGGCGAGCAACGCACAGACGAAAAACACGTCCGAGGGACGGCCGGACGCAAGGAATCGGCCGCCGATCAGGCCACCGACAAACGCGCCGAAAAACTGCGCGCTGGAGAAGACACCCAGCGACGCGCCGCGCACCTCCCCATCGGCCAGCAGGGACAAACGCGCGGGCAGGCCTGCCTCGAGAAAAGTGAAGCCCGCGAAAAACACGGCCAGTGCGATGAACACCGGCACAGTACCGAAACTGCCAAAGGCGAGCATCAGTTCTCCTGCCAGGAGCAGCGTCACCGCGATGGCGATGATCCGGGTCTTGCCCTGGCGCTCATCGCTGAGGATCAACGGTATCGCCCCAAACAGCGACACACCGAGAGCGCCAATGTACATCTGCCAAAAATCGGTCACGGGCATCCCGAGTCGGTTGACGAGCAGGAACGGCAACGCGACGAAAGTCGCTGTCAGGATCGCGTGCAGCAGGAAGACATACAGGTCGAGACGAAGCAAATCAGGCCTGAATGCCGGCAGGATATTCCAGCTCTGGCGTACTTCCGGTCTCTCGATGCTGTCCGGCAAACCCTTGAGCAGCAAACCAGCGACGACGGCCAGCCCGGCCGCAAGCCAGAACAGTGACGGCACGCCGAACTGCCCCGCGATGACCGGTCCCGCGATAAAGGCAATCACGAATGCCATGCCGAAGCCGATGACGCCAACAATAGCCATCGAACGGGTACGAACTTCCTCGCGAGTCGCATCGGCGATGAGCGCGGTCAGCGTCGCCGATATTGCGCCAGCACCCTGCAACAGGCGACCAATGATGACGCCCCAGATCGTATCTCCCATAGCCGCCACGATGCTGCCCACGGCAAAGATAATCAGGCCGCCGACAATAACGGGGACCCGCCCTATCCGATCGGACAAGGCGCCGAACGGGATCTGCAGACCGGCCTGTGTTAGCCCATAGGCACCGACAGCCAAGCCGACCAACAGCGGCGTGGCGTCCACCAGCTGGGCAGCGTACAGCGACAGAACAGGTAACAGTGAAAACAAACCGAACATGCGCAGCATGGCGATCCCGGTAACCACCCCGACGGCGCGTTTCTCGCCAGGCAGCATCACGGCTATCGCGTTGTCAGAGTCTGTCGTCATTGAATGAGTCTTTGCGCCGAAGTCGCAGGGCGGCGTATATTAGCAGGTTGGTCGACGTTTACAGCACTCACATGAAATCCACCCACACCAAGTCCATCGACATTCGCGGTGCGAGAACGCACAACCTGTGCAATATCGACCTGAGCCTGCCGCGGGACAAGCTCATCGTGTTCACGGGCCTTTCCGGCTCGGGCAAGTCCTCGCTCGCCTTCGATACGATCTACGCCGAAGGGCAGCGCCGCTACGTGGAGTCTCTGTCGGCCTACGCACGGCAGTTCCTATCGATGATGGAGAAGCCGGACGTCGACCATATCGACGGCCTTTCCCCCGCCATTTCAATCGAGCAAAAGTCGACCTCACATAATCCGAGGTCAACGGTCGGTACGGTTACGGAAATCTATGACTACCTGCGCCTGCTCTACGCGCGCGCCGGCATTCCTCGATGCCCGGACCACGACACAGATCTCGAAGCGCAGACCGTTAGCCAGATGGTCGACCAGGTTCTCGCGATGCCCGAGGGTGCACGTCTCATGTTATTGGCACCGGTCGTCGCAGACCGCAAAGGCGAACATGTGCAGCTCATGCAGGACCTGATGGCGCAGGGCTTCATTCGCGCGCGCATCAACGGCGAGGTCTATGAACTCGATCAGCCACCCTCGCTCGACCTTAGAAAGAAACACCGCATCGATGCGATCGTGGATCGCTTCAAGGTCAAAAAGGATGTTCGCCAGCGCCTGGCCGAATCGTTCGAGACGGCTTTGCGCCTCGCCGATGGTGTTGCCCGCATTGCGTTCATGGATGATGCGAGTCAGGAAGAACTGATCTTCTCCGATCGCTTCGCCTGCAATATCTGTGGCTACTCCCTTACCGAACTCGAACCACGCCTGTTTTCATTCAACAACCCGAGCGGCGCATGCCCTGGTTGCGACGGACTGGGCGTCAAACAGTATTTCGATCCGGATCGTGTTGTCGTTAACGAAGAACTGGCTCTGGCCGGTGGCGCGATACGCGGTTGGGATCGCAAGACGACCTACTACTACCAGATGATCCAGAGCCTGGCCGCACATTACGACTTTGACCTCGAAACACCATTCAACGAGCTGTCGAAAAAACTACGTGACATCGTGTTGTTCGGTAGCGGCGGCGAGAAGATTGAGTTCTATTACGAAAATTCGCGTGGCATGCAGGTAAAAAAACGACATCGATTCGAAGGCGTCATCCCGAACCTCGAGAGACGCTACCGTGAAACCGAGTCCGGCGCCGTGCGCGAGGAACTCGCGAAGTTCCTCAACAGCCAGTCCTGTCCCGACTGCGGTGGTACGCGCCTGAATCGCGCGGCGCGGCACGTCTTCATTCTCGATCACGCCATTCCCGAAATTTCGAACATGTCGGTTGGCGATGCGGTCCGGTTTTTCGCAGACATGAAGCTTGATGGCTGGCGCGCGACAGTCGCAGACAAGATCGTCAAGGAGATTGGTGACAGGCTCGGGTTTCTCTCCGATGTAGGGCTCGACTACCTGTCACTGGGCCGCAGTGCCGAGACCTTGTCAGGTGGCGAAGCACAACGCATTCGACTGGCTAGCCAGATTGGCTCCGGCCTTGTCGGCGTCATGTACATCCTCGATGAGCCCTCGATCGGCTTGCACCAGCGCGACAACAAGAGACTGCTCAGCACGCTTACGCATCTGCGTGACATCGGCAATACGGTCATCGTCGTCGAGCACGACGAAGAAGCAATACTCGCTGCCGACCATGTTGTCGACCTCGGTCCGGGTGCGGGCGTGCATGGCGGCAAAGTCGTGGTCGCCGGAACGCCAGAAGAAGTTCGGAACAGTTCGGTGTCGCTCACGGGGCAGTACCTCTCGGGCAAGCGTAGTATTGCCGTGCCTGAGGAACGGGTTGCGGCGGACCCGGAGCGCCAAATCACGATCGTCGGCGCGACCGGCAACAACCTCAAAGAGGTCGATGCGTCGATACCGGCCGGCCTCATGACCTGCATAACCGGTGTGTCCGGCTCGGGAAAATCGACGCTGGTCAATGACACCTTGTATAAAGCCGTCGCGGATCTCCTGAACAAGAGTAGCCGTAACCCATTGCCGCATAAGGATATTTTGGGTCTCGAACTCATCGATCGCGTTATCGATATCAGCCAGAGTCCGATCGGCCGTACGCCGCGCTCGAACCCGGCAACCTATAGCGGCCTGTTCACGCCTATTCGCGAGCTGTTTGCCGGCACACCGGAAGCACGTTCCCGCGGTTACATGCCCGGGCGATTCAGCTTCAATGTCAAAGGCGGTCGTTGCGAGGCTTGCCAGGGCGATGGTGTGATTAAAGTCGAGATGCACTTCCTGCCCGACGTGTACGTACCTTGCGATGTGTGTCGCGGCAAACGTTACAACCGGGAGACGCTGGAGATTCGCTACAAGGGTAAGAACATTCACGAAGTACTCGACATGACCGTCGAGGATGCTGCCGTGTTCTTCCAGAACGTGCCCGTCGTTGCGAAGAAACTGAATACGCTGATTGATGTTGGCTTGACCTACGTTCGGCTCGGCCAGAACGCGACAACCTTATCGGGCGGCGAAGCGCAACGCGTCAAACTCGCGAAAGAACTTTCCAAGCGGGACACGGGTAACACGCTGTACATTCTCGACGAACCGACAACCGGCCTGCACTTTCATGACATCGAGCAGTTACTCGGCGTGCTGCACCGGCTGCGCGATCGAGGCAACACGGTGGTTGTTATCGAGCACAATCTCGATGTCATCAAGACGGCCGACTGGGTTATCGATCTCGGCCCCGAGGGTGGTGATGGCGGTGGTGAGATCATTGCGACCGGCACACCCGAAGATGTGGCCGCAAACAAGAAGTCATTTACGGGCGAGTACCTGAAGCCGCTCGTCGAAAGCAAAAGCAAATCGGTCCGCAGCTCCCGCGTCGGCACGTAGATACAACGACGGCTCAATGAACTCGAGCTTGCGTCGAAGCTCAGGTGATAGTCCGTAACGTAATCGCCCGAATCGGCCATCGTCCCGTACGCGCAACGATTCATGTCGCGCATGGTATACGATCAATCGCCCTGCGTGGCAGCCCAAAGATGTGCTCGACGAGTAGTGGATTGACGACGTCGGCGTGAGTGACAGGCGCCATGTGGCCGAGACCCTCGAGCAGGCGCAGCCTGATACCAGGCGCAGATAAACGAAGAAAACCGAGAAAAATCAGGGAATTACCACTTTGCTGTTGGTGAGCTCGATGCCGACCGCAGGGAGCTTCGCGTGGCTGGCAATGGCGCCACGATGCAGCCGAAAATCGTTACAGGTCTGCTATATCTGGTCTGTAATCGCCATAAGCTGATCAACAAGGACCTGATGGAAACCGGCTGCGATTTTGGCCAGGCGCTGGAAGACTATCTCAGCAGGTTACCGAACCCGTCCCAGACCTCGACGTCGCCGTAGTTCAGCGAACGTATTTTGTCCTCAATCTGTTCAAGATCGCCGACAACCACCCAGGTCAGCTGGTCCGGCTGAATGAGCGACCTGGCGCGTTCGATCACGTCCTCCAGGCTGACCGCATTCAATCGCTCCGCCGTACCTTCTGCGTAGTCGAACGGCAACCCATAAGCATCGGAGGTGACAATGCTGCTCAGGAATCCACGATTACTCGAAAAGGAGCCAGGCAAGGAGCGGGTGCGGTTAAGCTTGATGCGTTCAACCTCTTCCGCCGTCGCGGGGCGCGTCGAAACGTACTCTTCAAGCTCGCGCAGAATTTCCTGCATGCTCTCCATGGTCTTGTCGCTTTGAACGCTCGTAGAAACCGAGAACGTCTGATCACCGCTCGTATTTCTTGCGACGCGCGAGCCTGCGCCATAGGACCATGATTTGTCTTCGCGCAGATTCATGTTGATTCGCGACTCGAACGTGCCACCGAAGACCCCATTGACCAGCGTCAGCTCGGTGCTGACATCAGGGTCATACGGATCAATCGCGTGTCCCGCGATGATCGTGCTCTGCACGGCACCGGGTCGATCGATAAGAATGACGCGTGCGGCGGGTGCGTTAGCTTTACCGACGGGCTTGCGACTAGATGCACTCACCGCTTTCCAGCCACCAAACGCGCGTTCTACGGATTCCCTGGCTTCGTCAAGTGATATGTCACCAATCATGAAGACCGTCATGTTGTCAGGTGCGACCTCGTTCGCGTGAAACTGTCGCAGGGTGTCGACGGAGAAGTCACTAACCAGTTTCGGCGTCCAAACCATGCCAAGTGGGCTTTCCTCACCATAAATCACACGGTTGAACAGGCTGCCTGCGAACTGCGATGGATTCTTCTCTATCGTCGCGAGAACGGCCAGCAGCTGTTGCTTGATCTTGTCGAGCTCGTCATCCGGGAATGTCGGATTGCGAAGCATTTCCGCGGCGAATCGGAATGACTCATCGAGATGTGTGCGCAAAATCCGGTAACCGAATGAACTGCGTTCTGTACCGGCGCCCGTGCGCGGATTCATGGCGATCCTATCCAGTGCGGCAGCGAGTTCATTCGCATCGAACTTTTTTGTGCCCTTGTCCAGCAAGCCGAAAACAGCGTTTGCCGTACCCGGGGCATCCAGGGGATTCGCCGTATTGCCCGTCTCTACCCGAATCGTGACATCCACCAGCGGGATGCTGCCGCGCCGCGCGACGACGAGCTTCATGCCGTTGTCGAGTGTCGCTGTCTCGATATCCGGGAAATTGATGCCCGAGACCTCGGTGACCTCCGGAATGGACAAGCGGTCCACGCCTGCGTCCGTGGACTGCAGTTCCGGGAACGGTTCAACCGTCAACTGATAGTAGTTCTTCGATAACCAGCGATTGGCTATCGTCTGCAGTTCGTCAGTCGTCGCTGTGTTGAGAGCTTCTATTTCTGTTTTGACGGCCAACGGGTCGCCAGAGAACAGCTGACCTTCGGCAAGAAAACGACCAACAGTCGATTTACTTTCAAGCGACCCCAACATGTACATGTTGACGCCTAACTTGGCGTTCTCCGTGATTTCCGAGCTTGGGCCCGCAGACAGGTATTCCGCAATGACCTCATCCACTACATCCAGAACCTGCGCAGGATCAACGCCGGGCTTGACGTCAATCGTCAGGTTGTACTCCCCACTCAGAAGCCGGCCGTTTGCATACCCCTGCACGCTCGTCGCGATCTGCAGGTCATCCACGAGTTTGTTGTAGAGCGGGGAATTCTTGTTGCCGACGAGCGTCTCGTTAACCAGGTACATCAACATCGTATCCCGGTGATTCATGCCGGGCAGGACCCACGTCCTGGATATGCGCGTCTGGCCAACCCGGTCGTACATCATCTCGATGCGGTTTTCAGAAATCGATGGAATCCACTGCTGCTGTTTTACGAGTGCAACACCGGCGGGAGCCTCGGCAAAATAGTGCTGCACCTTTTCCCTGGCCGTCTCGAGGCTGATATCACCGGACAATACGAGAACAACGTTGGACGCACCGTAGTATTGCTCGAACCACTCGTGAACATCCTCGAGAGACGCGCCATCGAGATCATCCATCGAGCCGATGACCGAGTGTCGGTACGGATGATCTACCGGATAGATGCCTGCCCGAACACGATCCGCCATACCTGAATACGGCCTATCCTCGCCTTGGCGTTTTTCGTTCTGCACGACCCCGCGCTGCTCATCGAGTGCGTCTTGCGTCACCGCGCCCAACAGGTAGGACATGCGGTCACTTTCCATCCACAGCGCCATATCGAGAGCGCCGGTCGGCACTGTTGCGTAGTAATTGGTGCGATCCTCGCTGGTCGTACCATTCATGCCGGTCGCGCCTGCCTTTGTGAAAGGCGTAAAAAACTCACCATCGCGGTTCGCCGTGCCCTGGAACATCAGGTGCTCAAACAGGTGTGCGAAGCCGGTCTTGCTATCGGGTTCATCGGCAGAACCGACGCCGTACCACATGCCGACAAAGACAGTCGGTACCGAGTGGTCGGAATGTACCAATACGGTCAGTCCGTTATCGAGCCTGAACGATTCGTACTCAATCTCGACCTGGCCGGCGATGTCGTCCGCTGCCCGGGCTGTCGCCGCTGCCAGAAGCGCCATTACAACGACCATAAATATGGATTTGTAGGCTGATTGCACTCGATTTTCCTCTACTTTTGCTGGGTCCAGTAATTGACCTTGCGGATCACATAAGGTTTCCGAGCCGGGACGCATAAAGTAACCTTGTCCGCATGAATTCACCAACAACGAAGCACCACAGGTCATCCACCCCGGCGATCACCCTCTTCGTCCTGGTTGCTGCCGGTGCATGCAACGCGCAGGAGTCCGCGCCCATGGAGATGTATACCGAGCAGGCAGGCGGGTTGATTCTGACCAGTAGCGGCGCTTCGCATTTCGCACAACTCGCGCTGGACTGCGTCCACAAAGAGTATCCGAACAAGCTCAACCAGGTACTGGAGAGCGACGAATTCCTGCTCTCACCCAAAACCCTGCACCCGGCCTTCTATGGCTGCTTTGACTGGCATTCGTCCGTACATGGTCACTGGATGCTCGTAAAGCTGCTCAAGCAGTTCCCGGAGCTGGCAGAGCATGACGAGATCATCGCGGGACTGGCCACCTCGCTGTCCGTGGAGAACGTTACAGGAGAGGTCGCTTACCTTGGCCAGGAATCTGGCAGCTGGGAGCGTACGTATGGTTGGGCCTGGCTGCTGCAACTGGCGATGGAACTTGGCGAATGGGACGATCCGTTTGCGGCGGAACTTGCAGGTAAGCTCGCGCCTTTGACGCAAATCATCCGCGACAAATACATCGAATTCCTGCCGCGGCAGGAGTACCCGATCCGAACCGGCGTACACCCGAACACAGCCTTTGGTTTGTCCTTTGCACTCGATTACGCGCGCTCGGCTGGCGATGATGAACTTATTCAGTCGCTCACAGAGGCGGCATTACGCTACTACGAGAACGACAAAAACTGTCCTTTGTCCTGGGAACCGAGCGGTGAGGACTTCCTGTCACCGTGCTTCGAGGAAGCCGCGTTAATGGCGCGAGTGTTGCCTTCCGACGCGTACGGCAGCTGGCTTGCGGCGTTTTTGCCCGGCTTGTCTGCCGCGGATGCGCTGGTACCGGCCAATGTCAGCGACCGCTCGGATCCGAAGATCGTGCACCTCGATGGGCTGAACCTGAGTCGCGCCTGGGATCTCTATTCGATCTCCAGCCGCATCGACGACGAGGATCTCAAATCGCAGTTGCGCTCTTGGGCGAGCGAACACCTTGCCGCGTCATTACCCCACGTTGCGAGCAAGCACTACGAAGGCTCGCACTGGCTCGGATCATTCGCGGTATACGCGCTGACGCGTATCGACTAATCCAGCGCGCGCAGTTGCTTGTCGTGCAGTCGGCTGAAGAACACGAGCGCTGACACAGCGCCAAGCAACGCCAGCCACATGTCGGATTGCGTATCCCAGATGTAGCCCTGCGTGCCGAGGAACGAGTCGGCCGCTTCTGCCGACAGCAATGCAACCCACCATTCGATTAGCTCATAGAACGCGCTGATGGCCAGGCAGACACAGACGATCAGGAAGTTGCGCCAGCCCGGGTAGTTGACGACGTTCTTGCGGATCAGGATTTCGCGCGCAACGATGGCCGGGACAAAACCCTGCGCGAAGTGGCCGAGCTTGTCGTAATTATTGCGGGTCTGATCAAACGCGTCTTTGATCCAGTCGCCCAGCGGCACCTCGGCATACGTGTAATGACCGCCGACCATCAGGATGATGCAGTGAATCAGTATCAGGATGTAGGTAAGCCGTGTAAGTGGGAAGCGCTCGCGCGTAAACCACAGGACTGCCGCGGCAATGAACGCAGGCACAACCTCGAGCAACCAGGTCGGATAGTCGTGCGGCCCAATGCCTGACCAGATCAACACAGCTGAGAAGATAACGATCCAGGTTGTCTTTGGTGCCGTCATGTTAGTAATGCGGCGGCCGCTCATCCTGCTCGGGATTCGCGTCGCCCTCACCGATCGAACGGACTCGCTGGATGAGGGAGGTGCACAACTCCTCGAGTTGCATCAGTTTGGTCTGCTGCTGGGTCACAACCTCATTGAGCTCGTTCACCACCTGTTCCTGGTGCGCCAGTTTGACTTCGATGTCGACGAATCTTTCTTCGCTCATGGTCACCCCCTCCAAAAGAGTATCGCCCGCTGGGGCAGCCTCCTACAATAGGCAAATGGCTTTAATCCGTTTCGACGAAGTGAGCCTCGCGTTTGGCGATCACGTCATCCTCCGCGAGGCCAGTCTGGCAATTGAGCCCGGCGAGCGCGTGTGCCTGATAGGACGCAATGGCGCCGGCAAGTCGACGACCTTGAAACTCATTACCGGCGAACTCGAGCACGATCACGGCGATATCGTCTGCAGCAGCAACCTTGTCGTCAGCCAGCTCGCGCAGACGCTACCCGAGGCGATGGATCAGCCAGTCCACGACATCGTCCGGTCAGGCCTCACTGACATCCAAGATTTGCTCGAGACCTACAAGGAACAATCGAAGCTCGAGCTCGACAAGCACGGCCTGATGGCACTTGAGGCGCTGCACGCCAAGATCGACGCGCATGATGGCTGGCATATCGAACAACGCATTGAAGAAACGATTTCCGATCTCGAAATCCCGGCAGAGAAGAAGATGAACGAGTTGTCCGGCGGCTGGCGGCGACGCGTTGCGCTGGCGAAGGCGCTCGTACAGAAACCCGACCTGCTGCTGCTCGACGAGCCGACCAATCATCTCGATATTGCGACGATCAAGTGGCTCGAAGACAAGGTCTACTCGTACCCGGGCGCCGTGATGTTTATTACGCACGATCGGGCATTTCTGCAGAAACTCGCCACGCGCATACTCGAAATCGACCGTGGCAAAATCAAAAGCTGGCCTGGCGATTACGCTAACTTCCTGAGACGTAAGGAAAAATCGGTCGAGGATGAGCAGACGGCGAACGCCCTGTTTGACAAGAAACTCGGGCAGGAAGAAGTGTGGATTCGACAGGGAATCAAGGCGCGTCGAACCCGCAACGAAGGTCGAGTGCGAGCCCTGACGAAAATGCGCGATGAGCGCGAGGAGCGCGTGAAGCCCGATGCCCATGCACGCATCCACATCGAGGAAGCCGAACAATCCGGACGCAAAGTCATTCGCGCGAAGAACGTCAGTTACCGCTACGTTGACGCGCCGCTAATCGAAAACTTTTCACTTAAGATCATGCGCGGCGACCGCATCGGGTTAATCGGTAACAACGGCATTGGTAAGACCACCCTGTTGCGATTGCTGCTCGGTGATCTGGAACCGCAAACCGGCACGTTGAAACACGGCACCAACCTCGAAGTCGGATACTTCGATCAACTACGCCAGACACTTGATCTCGACAAATCTGTCGCCTACAACGTCGGCGAGGGTAGAACCTATATCAAACTCAATGGCAAGGACCGACATATTATCGGCTACCTCAAGGGCTTTCTGTTCAGTCCGAAACGGGCAGCGATGCCGGTTAAGGCGTTGTCCGGCGGTGAACGCAATCGCGTTATCCTGGCCAAGCTTTTCACGCGCCCTGCCAACTTGCTGGTACTCGACGAACCAACCAACGATCTCGACATCGAAACGCTCGAAGTGCTTGAGCAGAAGTTATGCGAATTTAAAGGCACGCTGATCGTCGTAAGTCACGATCGTGAGTTCCTCGACAACGTCGTAACAAGCACTATCGTGTTTGAGAAAGACGGCCGCATTCAGGAATACGTCGGCGGTTACAGCGACTGGCTCCGGAGCGGCCACGAGCTCGCGGAAACAGAAGATCCGTTTGGTCTCTCTGTTGCAGAGCGCAAACAAGCTGCTGCCGTAGAACGCCGCATGCAAAAGAAGGCAACCAAACTTAGCTATAAAGACCAGCGCGAGCTCGATCAGCTGCCCGCAAAGATCGAGTCGATCGAGAACTCGATCGCGGAGCTCCAGCTGGTAGTGTCACAACCGGACTTTTACTCGCAGGACCACGAGTTGGTTCAGGACAAGCTCAAAGAACTGGCCGACACCGAGGCGCAGCTTGAGAAATGCGTCGAGCGCTGGTCCGAACTCGAAATCATGCAGGACAGCTTCCGCCAGGGTACCTGATGATGTGGCAAGTATGGATTGATCGCGGTGGCACATTTACGGATATCGTGGCGCGGCATCCGGACGGCCACCTCGTCAGTCACAAGCTGTTGTCTGAAAATCCGGAACGCTACAAGGATGCTGCTGTACAAGGGATTCGAATCGCGCTGGGTCTCAACGCTACTGACAATATCCCGATTGGCACCGTCGCCAGCGTCAGGATGGGAACCACGGTCGCTACGAATGCGCTGCTCGAGCGCACAGGCGACCGAGTCGTCTACGTTACGACACGCGGGTTTGGTGATGCGCTACGTATCGGCTACCAAAGCCGTCCACGCATTTTCGATCTTGATATCAAGTTACCAGAGTTGCTTTACGAGCGAGTTATCGAGGCCGATGAACGCGTCGCTGCAGACGGCGAGGTGTTACAGGTTCTGGATGAAAATCAGGTTCGCGCCGATCTGCAGGTCGCCTTTGATACGGGCATCAAGTCTGCCGCCGTCGCTTTTCTTCACGGTTACCAGTTTCACGACCATGAACGTCGGGTTGGCGAGATATGCAGGCAGATCGGGTTCACACAAGTCTCACTAAGCTACGAGACCAGTCCATTGATCAAGCTGGTCTCTCGTGCCGACACAACAGTAGTTGACGCCTACCTGTCGCCAATCCTGCGCCGCTACGTTGAGCAGGTTGCCGATGAACTCGGCGCCGACGGCGAAAAAGGCCCGGGACTCATGTTCATGCAGTCCAACGGCGGACTGACGGATGCCCGGCTGTTCCAGGGCAAAGACGCGATCCTGTCCGGGCCTGCTGGCGGCGTTGTCGGCATGACACGAACTGCCGCCATGAATGGGTTCGACAGAATCATAGGTTTTGACATGGGTGGCACGTCGACCGATGTGACCCACTTCAACGGCGAGTATGAACGTAGCTTTGAGACACTTGTCGCGGGTGTGCGCATGCGCGCGCCGATGATGAACATCCACACCGTAGCCGCCGGTGGCGGATCGATACTGCAGTACGATGGATCACGATTTCGTGTTGGACCCGCATCAGCAGGTGCGGATCCCGGCCCGGCCTGTTACCGCCGCGGCGGACCCCTGACCGTTACCGACTGCAATGTCGTGTTGGGCAAAATCCAGCCCGACTACTTCCCTGCCATTTTCGGTGCCGGTGGCAACGAAAGACTCGACAGTGAAACGGTGCACAAGCAGTTTTCCAAACTTGCAAAACAGGTTTCGAGTACACAAGGCGCACCCATATCAGCCGAGGATGTTGCTGAGGGGTTCCTGCGCATCGCCGTGGAGAACATGGCCAATGCGATCAAGAAAATCTCGGTGCAACGTGGTTACGACGTCACGGACTACACACTCAACTGCTTCGGCGGCGCCGGCGGCCAGCATGCCTGCCAGGTTGCCGACGCGCTCGGGATGGAACGCGTCTTCCTGCACCCGTTGGCTGGCGTATTGTCAGCCTACGGAATGGGACTCGCGGACATCCGCGCCATGCGTGAGGCACAACTGGACATTGCCTTCGAAGGGGAGTCGATCCAACAGGTTGTCGCTGCAAGCTGCGAGCCGCTCGCGGTATCCGCGCGCGAGGAAGTACGCCGGCAAGACGTTGCTGACGAATACATATCCATCGTCACGAAGGTTCACCTGCGCTACGAGGGCACGGATACCAGCTTGCTCGTGGACCTCGGCAGCGGCGAACAGATGATGGTCGATTTTTGCGATGTGCATCGCCAACGATTCGGTTTCATCTCGCCGGATCGCCGTCTCGTCGTTGAAGCCGTTTCCGTTGAGGCGATTGGCGGGAGCGGTACCGCCGCCAACCTTGAATCGGCGTTGCCGCCTGCGGCGATCGAGTTAACCCCGCGCGAAACCGTGACCATGTATTGCGCCGGTGCCCGGCATAAAACGCCGCTATTTGATCGCGCCGACATGGAACATGGCCATGTTGTCACCGGGCCGGCGATCATCGTCGAGGCAACCGGGACAATTGTCATTGAACATGGCTGGCGAGGTATCGTGAATGCACTCGGCCACCTCGTCCTGGATCGACACATCGAGCGTGAAGCCGTCGAGGCCATCGGTACCAGCGCCGATCCGGTTATGCTCGAAGTCTTCAATAACCTGTTTATGTCGGTGGCCGAACACATGGGCGCCACGCTGCAGAACACAGCGTATTCGGTCAACATCAAGGAGCGCCTGGATTTCTCCTGTGCCCTGTTCAGTGCGGACGGCGACCTGATCGCCAATGCGCCGCACATCCCTGTACACCTCGGATCGATGAGCGACTCGGTCCGCACGATCATCAATGCCAATGCCGGCAAGATCCGGCCAGGCAATGTCTATGCGCTCAATGCGCCCTACCACGGCGGCACCCATCTTCCCGACGTAACTGTCATCACGCCGGCTTTCGATGCGCACGGCAATCGGCTGATGTTTTACGTTGCCTCGCGCGGTCATCACGCCGACATAGGTGGTCGCACACCCGGGTCCGCGCCTCCTGACAGTACGCATATCGATGAGGAAGGTGTGTTACTCGACAACGTCCTGCTGGTCGAAAACGGTCAATTGCGCGAAAAGGAATTGCGCGAACTGCTCGGCTCGGGCAAATATCCGTGCCGCAATATTGACCAGAATATCGCCGATTTGTCGGCGCAGATTGCGGCTAACGAGACCGGCATTGCAGAACTGCGGAAAATGGTCGATCACTATGGCATCGATGTCGTCAATGCCTACATGACGCATGTGCAAGACAACGCCGAGGAGTCGGTTCGCCGCGTTATCGACGTGCTGCGAGATGGCGAATTCGAGTACCCCATGGACGACGGCTGCAGGATCTGCGTTCGTATATCGGTCGATCGCAACAAGCGCTGTGCGACGCTCGATTTCACGGGAACCTCCGGGCAAAACGCAGGCAATTACAATGCGCCAGCCGCCGTCTCGAAGGCCGCGGTCCTGTACGTGTTCAGGACCTTGGTTGACGATGACATTCCGCTGAACGAAGGCTGCTTCAAGCCACTCAAGCTAAACATACCGCAGCCATCGATGATCAGCCCAGAGTACCCGGCTGCTGTAATGGCGGGCAATGTCGAGGTGTCGCAGGCTGTGACGAATACGCTGTATGGCGCGCTTGGTGTCCTGGCTGCCTCGCAAGGCACAATGAACAACATCTTCTACGGTAACGACGAATACCAGAACTACGAAACGATTTGCGGCGGCACCGGCGCCGGAGCCGATCATGACGGCACCAGCGCGGTCCACAGTCACATGACAAATACACGCATGACCGACCCGGAAGTACTCGAGGCCCGATTCCCGGTTCGCAATGAGGCGTTTGCGATCCGCAAGGGCTCAGGAGGCAGAGGGCGCCACAAGGGTGGCGATGGCGTCATACGCAAGCTGCGCTTTCTCGAGCCGATGACCGCTACAATGCTGACCTCGCATCGCGTTGTTGCACCGTTTGGTCTTGAGGGCGGCAGCCCTGGTCGCTGCGGCAACAATACCGTTGTTCGGTCGGACGGAAGCACGGAGCAACTCCGGGGCAATGACGAAATATCACTAGGCCCCGGAGACATGCTGGTGATCGAGACGCCGGGCGGCGGCGGCTTCGGATCAGATTAGCTGCACGATCAGCGCGACGATGCAGAGCCAACTCGCCGCGAAAGACAGGGTCCGAAGCCAGGGAATGCCAAACGTATAGACGGCGAGATGCACAAGCCGCGCCCAGAAGTAGATATTGCAGGCTAGCACCGTCGTGCCATTGCTAACGTCTGCAGCATTTAGCATCAATACGAGTGCCGCGAAAATGACCAGGTTTTCAACAGCATTGTAGTGCGCTTTCTTCATCCTCTCCGCCCACGGCGCAAGCGGCTTCGGATGATCGGGATAGCCGACCGCATTGACCAACCCCCTCACCATGATCGTGTTGAGGACGTACGGGACCCACATGATCGCCGATAAAGCGACGACCCAGGTCAAACTCATCAGTTCACTTGTCATTGTTGTTCTCCTTTCTGCTTATTCCCGGCGGCACGGGTCAGGTAGTAGCACGCGTCGGCGTGCGGCATGTCGTCGGGATAGTCTGTGACTTCAAACCCCAACGACTTGTAGCATTCATAGGCGGGCTTGTTCTCGCGGAAAACAAATAACGAGAATTCATCGCTCGGAAACATCGCCTGACCAGCCGTCATCAGCATTTCGATCAGCCGCCGGCCGACGCCACGCCCGCGCATTTCCGGGGCTGCAACAAGCCGGGCCAGGTGAATTCTGCTATCACGTTCATACAATTGCCCGAATGCGGAGAAGCGAGTCGATGGATCGAAAAGGCAAAACGAGGCCATTTTCTCCCAGTAGATATCCTTGAAGAACGTCTCACGTGTAAACGGAAACCGAAACGATGGTCCACCCCAAATGTGCACGTCTTCGTACACCGGAAACCAGAGCATCAAGTCATCGATGTCGGCTGCAATTGCTTCGCGCAGAATCCAGCCATCATCTTGCAGCGCCTCCCCTGTCATGACCGCGCTACGTGCCGGGCATCGTCTCCGCAAAATAGCGATCGAATGCACGATGCACGATTTCGGGTGAAATACCGATGGCCTCGACAGCCTGGTTGAATTTCTCCATCTCGGCGACCTCCCGGCGGCCATCTGCCGCAACCACCTTGAGGGCCATTAGCGCGATGTCTTCCTTGTCGCTTTCGGTCAACGTCGGAGCGAGATCGATAAGCGCCTGGCCCAGCGCAGGGTTTTCAGCCATCTCACTCATCGCTCGCGTCAGCAACTCGAGCGACTCTGCACCCTGCATCTGAAAATAGTCCTCGATGAGACTGATCATCTTGGTGGATTCTTCGGGCTCGATCGTACCGCTACCGCGCGCAATGAAGATTAGTAGCGCCGCGACCAGGAACTTGGAGTCGTAGGTCTCAGTCCCGTCCTGGGTCTCAAC
>WTCH01000105.1 GCA_013138675.1 Woeseiaceae bacterium
TTTCAATGATTCGCCACTACACAAATCACATATACAAATTATTTCGTCTATACGAGAGAGGTGTGTTTCCAGAATCCGAATGGATAAACACCGTGGCGGAAACCAAACAAATTTTCGAGAACAACGGACTAGCCAGATTTAGAGCTGAAAATAGCTACTATTCGGACCTGTGGGCCGAAATGGATCGTCGAGATACTACAAGAATCAGTAGCTTTGGGTATGAGTCAACCGAAAAGCACGAATGACGCCTTTGGGTCATAAGCAGCCTCTCAACATCATATCAGGCGAGCGGCTGGTTTCACTGAAACCGGACGCTCAGACTGTTGTTTTTGATTCGACGCGAGCGACTGCTTACGGCCAAAAGCGGCCATAGCAAAACGAGACTAGCCATGACTATCGAGTGTCGCAATAAATCAACTGACGACTACAAGCGTTCGCGAGCTCTTTAGTTAACACCCACCCATCTCTCCCATTATCAAATCCATCTCCTCGCGAAAATGGGGGTTGAACTGCATTTTGGTGTTAGCCCAAAACTCCTGCTGCCAGGCCCGACACCGGGTGACATCTCTCCAATACACTCGGTAGGTGTGTAATTCTTCCTCACTGAACAAACCGGTACGGTACTGGAAATACGCATTCTCCCAGTGCCGAAAGGCGGCCCGAGAGGCACCTCGTTGCCAGTATTGTTCCTTTACAGTAAGCGGCTCATTGTTTAATCTTTTTTCGTAAATCGTCATTCCCATTTGGGTCTGCGTAATCATCTCGGTCAAACCAATAATGCTTTGTGTTATCGCATTCCGTGTCTGCGCTTCAGTCATGACGCGATTCTGATTGAGCTCATATACAAGCAACAGAATTCCGAACAAAATACCAAAATTCGCGAATATTGAAAATGCTTGACCGAGATTGATTTTTTTCATTTTATTGCCGACAACTATATCTGCGAGTCATGGACTGTCAAACAACCCAGTCGCGATGTCCGCTTTGGGTCATTAGCGGCCTCTCAGCATCATATCAGCCGAACGGCTGGTTTCGGGCGTATAGCAGCCGCTCAGAGGGTGATTTCTCGGTGGGCGGAATCTGACGGAATCCGAATGTCTGCTTTTCTCAAAAGCGGCCGTTCAAACTGGAGAAGATTTTGGAGAATCTGACCGGCTGCTTAAGACCAGAAGCGGACATTGATCATTGCCTACGTAATCTCTACATTTCTGCTGGGATCAGTGAGTAGACGATTTCTTTGAAAGAAACGACGGTGCCCACGTTACCAGCGGCAAGATATTGCGAATAAACGACGAAATGGGCGACCTGACGAAATCCCAGTCCTTTGCTCGAGTTTGTAGTCCATTCGTCGATACTGTCCTCTGCCTGCCATAAGACTTCATCGACATGCGACGGATCGACCAATTCAGAGTGTAAGAGGACTTCCCTGTAGAGAGGCTCGCCTGACAAGCTTGCATTCTTGGCACTTACTGCTGAATACGATTTCAGCAATTGCCTGACAACACGCTTTGCAAATCGCGTTTCTCTAATCGCCAAGAACATGTTCGCTCTCTATGTCATTTGGTGTCTGGCGGCTGCTTTGGGTTATTAGCAGTCGTTCGTTACTCTTGTAAATCAACACACCTACGGCCTCGAATTTCCAGCCAACTCGCATGGCTTCGGCAACGTATTCCGGACCTTTCGAGGCGGCAATTATTGAGTTTGTGAACGTCTGAACCACCGTTTCAGGAACGGATATATGAACCAGGACAATTCCCAGGCCCAGGGACCGATAAACGCTGCCGGAATGGTCAGCAGCGCGGTCATGGGTTCAGCCAGGTTAGAGCTGGTGGCTTGTTTAGCGTCTTCTTCAGACACATCATCTGCCAATAAATTGCCCTTATGGCAGGCATACCACCAACCCAGATAGGCGGTGGCGCCAACGAGAACGGCTGCCAAGCTCTCCAGTACCCGCGTGTCGGCGGCGGAACCTGCGCCGATGCCAAGTCCGAGCGCATATAGGTAGAACAGTAGAAAGAACAACTGAAATATGGATATGCCGGCGTGAATCGCATTCGTGGACTTTAGTTTGCTCAGCAGCGAGTTACTCTGCAGCCAGTAGACAATCACAATCAGGATAGCCAGCACGGGCACAACGAAGTTTGACCATTCGCTGCTCAGCATGTCCCAGATTGTGTCCCACTCCGGGTTATCAAAATCCGGCCGTGGCAGGAGCATGAAAATCCGCCAGATGACCAACGCGAAAACCAGGTCCGTAAGGCGCTCGAGCCTCACAAGCTGTTTTCTTAACTCACTTTCTTTTGACATACGACGTCCGAATTATCCGGGTGAATTGCCGTTCAGGCCAACACGGATCAGCCGTGCAGCTGATCGAAAGTTATGCCCGCAGCTTCCACTGCAAGCGCCACCATGATACCGGTAAAGATCAGGCCAATCACCGCGAGCATGATCGCATACAACTTGCCGAGCCCTGTGGTCGGAGTCATGTCCCCGTAACCTACAGTAGTGGCGGTAATAAAGCCGTAGTAAAGGCTATCCGCGGCGCTCCAGCCTTCCCGCCGGCCAGCGGCGACGGCCAGTGTGGCGATGATTACGCCAAGGCCCAAAAATAAAGGTGCAACGGCCCAGATCAGACCCCCTAAATTTGTCAAAAATTCCAAAGTAAATATCATCTCGACCTCGCAAAATGAATCATACCGTTCGACCTTACGACATAGAGCACCCTATGTCCTGTAGTGCCTGATTCCACTTCCTGATAGTCTCAGATGTCGCACCGAGGAGAATAATAATGAAGCACGGCTCCCACACGCTCGCTCTGCTGTTTGTCCTGTCCCTGGTAGTGCCCGGTTCCCACCTGCTTGCTCAGGACTCCGAAGGGACCCTTGAGAAGATCGCCAGAACCGGCGAGTTCCTGATCGGTTACCGCGCGGACTCAAGCCCGTTGTCCTACGAAAATTCGGACGGGGAACCGTCGGGTTACTCAGTGGATCTGTGCCGTCGAATCGCGGCCGGTGTTAAAGCACATTTTGGCGACAAGGACATTGAATCGAAGTTCGTTCGCATATCGTCTGAAGAACGCATCTCAGCGGTCATCGACGGCAAGATTGATATCGAATGTGGATCAACGACAATCACGTTGTCGCGGCAAGAACGGGTGGATTTCTCGTTGCCAACGTTTGTGACTGGCGCGACCGTCCTGTCGCTCGCCTCGTCCGGCATTCAGAGCATGTCGGATTTATCCGGAAAGAAGATCGGTGTTGCAAAAGACACCACAACTGTCGAACAACTCGAACACCACCTGAAAGAAAACCTGATCGACGCTGAAATTGTCATCCTGGCCGATCGTACTGAAGGCATGACGTACCTGAACAGGGGCGGGATAGACGCACTAGCATCAGATCAGATCGTATTGATCGGACAAATAATCGAGGCGCTCAATCCACGACAGTATGCGCTGATGAACGACATCTTTTCTTACGAACCTTACGGTTTCGTAGTAAGAAAAAATGACGCCGATTTCCGCCTGGTGGTGAACAGGTCATTGTCGCAAATCTATCGCAGCGGCCAGCACGCCGATATTTTCTACAAGTGGATCGGACGCGCCGGCGTAAATGTTCCGCCGATACTTGCTGCGATGTACCAACTGAGCACTATTCCAGAGTAAGCAGGACTCTCGAATAACGGTATCTCGCTACTCGCGTAGCGAGATACTCTGTTTGCCTAAAAAGTATGGTGTGGATACCCACTCCTATGGTCGTCATCCATTTCGTGAAGCGTCAGCAGCATATCTGCGAATCCAACACCTGCCACCATTGCAAAAGCGCCGAAGACACCTAGTAACCCACCAAATTGACCACCGACTACGGCACCAATAACTGCCGCCAGAAAGTACACAAGTTTTTCGCCCTTACTCATCGTCTTCCTCCAATTGCAGGGAATGTTCAGACGTAAGCTTATTACCGGGGCGCCATTTCATCTTGTCATCTGCCCTCGATTGCTGGTCAATTCGCCTCAGGCGGACATGGCAATACGCTTGAGCTACAACAGATTTCGAACTGCGACGACGAGCAACCAGATTGCCATCACTGCGGATGGCATAAACGACATGGTAAACCCGAGGGAACGGCCTGACGGATCCTTGAGGTATGCCGCGCGATAAATAAAGCGGGCCACCACGTAGACGGTTCCAAATCCGGCTGCCCAGATCGGGTCGACCATGTGCGCAAACAGCCACATGAGGGGCAGCACCATGACGAGTTGCTCCATCGTGTTGTAGTGCACGCGGTACATCCGATCGAATTCATCAGCACCCTTCATAGCTGGCGCCTTGACGCCATGCTTACCGCGCATCGCACCAACCTGGATACCGAACCATGTGTACTGCAGCAAAACCAATACCGTAACAATTACTACCCAATCCATTGTTTTAACCCCTTGAAGAATCTAAATATCGTTTTTCGGTGACATTTAACCCGCGGCCATTATGATGGCGACTATCATGTCCCCCAACACTGACACCGCGCATCCTGGCCTGCTAGGCAGAGTCTTTGGACTCGAGCAACATGAGTACATCGCGGTTGCATGGTCATTTGTCTATTTCTTCTGCGTGCTGTCAGCCTACT
>WTCH01000044.1 GCA_013138675.1 Woeseiaceae bacterium
TTGCTTGCATTCGCGAAGGATCATTCGCCGGTCTGCAACACGGTCTGCCGACCCGTTCCAGTCACAGTTAAACGAGTCCAGTAGTTAGTCACGATCTGGTGACGCAACAATAGTAGGGCCGCTCGATCTATAAGATCGGCGGCCCTTTTCTTCTATTGTTTTGAGCCCGTGTTATTGCGCCCTGGCGAGAATGTCCTCGCGGAACATGGCGAACCCAGGACCATTGAAGTTCCAGACCGCGATTTCCGCAAACAGCCGGGCCGCCTCATCGGCGTTACCTGCCTCCTCGTTCGCCCGAGCCAGGTAGTACTTCGTGTACATGTTGTTCAGGTGATCACCCGCGGACAGGTGTTCGACTGCGCCGGCATAGTCACCCTGATAGAAGGCCGACAGACCGAGGATCTCGTGCATGCGCTCGAGCCGTCTTGGGTTGCTGCTCGATGCCGCAAAACCCTCGAATTCGGCTGCTTTAGCGGCCGCTGTTTCTGCATCACCCATGCGAGCAGCAAGCAGACCTTCCATGTAGGAGATAGTAGCTTCCTGCCCATCACGCACCGCATCGGAACCGACGTCATCTGCCTGTTGCCTCATCACCACCGCGGCATCAGCAATTGCAGCACTGGCCGCGTCACTGTCCTGTGCTTCGGTCGCGAATAAAGCTGCATTGGACAGCGCGTTAATTTTCAAATCCATCGCACCGTCCGAATAGGCTTCATCGGCCCCGTCGGCAAGTGCCCGCAGTTCCGCGATAGCGGCCCCGGAGTTGCCCTCGTAGATGTTGACGTAGGCACGGAAGACCAGGAAGAAGCCGCCGGCATTGGAGCCACGCGCATCTTCAAGTTCGGCCGAACGTGTGTAATCAGCTCGTGCCTCGTCATAGTTGCCGAGGAACGAGTTCACGTGGCCGCGTTGCTGATAACCCGCCCCCAAATCCGGAGCCAACTCTGCTGCTTTTGAATAGTCATCGTAGGCGGCCTTGAGATTGTTCTGGGCACGATGCACGTCACCCAGAAGATCGTGCGGATTCGGCTCGTTCGGCGTAATCGCAACAGCGTGATTGAAATGCGCCTCAGCCTTGTCGAAGTCTTTCGGCTCCTGGGTCAGGAAATTATTGCCAAGGTTGATGTGTGCCCGCACCAGGCCTGGCTCTAACTCGATTGCCTTGGCGTAGGACGCTCGTGCGTCCGCGGTGTTATTGATGTTGGCGTAGGAATTGCCAAGAAACAGCAGCGCGCGCGACGAGTCCGGGTGGACTGTGGTTAGTTCCACCAACGCCGCAATCGTGCCTTGTGCATCCGACTCAAGCGCTCTTTCAAATGCCCCGATTAGTAGTTGCTCACCAGCGGTTGCCTCTGCCTTGTGCGCGGACGCCTGCCTCAGGTTCGAGACAAAACTCTCGGTCGATGCTGCCGACAAAGCCGCCATCATATTCGCCATAGCAAATGAAGGATCCTCTGCCGCAGCTTGCAAAAACTTGTCGTGTGCCGTGTTAAACCGGGCGTTCTCGAAGTCGGCCCAACCCGCCATGTAATGTTCACGGGCCGCGTCAGAAGACGTTGTTGCCGGCAACGCCATGCCAGCGCTTTCCGCCGCTGGCGCCGTGTCCGGCGCCTCCATGGCACTGTCGTCCGCCTGCTGTCCGCACGCTGCGACCAGCGCCAGGCTTGCGATAGATACAAGTACGTAATTCGTTTTCATTGTTTTCCCCTCCAATATTAACGACTTACGGCTGGATATTGATGTTGTTTTAGACCAGCTGCGTCGCTCGACCGCGTGGTGCGCAGTCAGTGTAAGTGCCCCTTTATAACCTGAATCGAGTTGTCGATGGGGCCGTTTGCGGCAGGACTATGGACTGAGCGGGACCGGGTCTCCCCGCAATGAACGGATCTCAAGCTCCCATTCAGCATGATCGTCCTGCCCCACCGGGCCGATCTTGCCTTCGGCGGACCGCAGTAGCGCTGCAGGGTCATGAACCACACCATCCCGAATGACAAACCTGATGTTACGCGCTGCCTTGATGTCGTCCAGGGGATCACCGCTGACGACAACAAGATCCGCCAGCTTGCCGGCCTCAATCGAGCCGAGACGGGCATCGATACCGAGTGCCCTGGCGCCGTTGATTGTGGCTGCCTTCAATACGGCGGACGGCGGAATGCCGGCCCAGGTCATCGCGAGCAATTCGCGGTGGTAGGCGAAGCCCGGCAATAGATTCGTGTAGACCGGTTCGTCGGTGCCAACGATCAACAGATGTGCGCCACCGGCATCGAACAGAGACTTGAGTTCCAGCACGCGCTGTGTGAATTCCGCGACGTCAGATTCCGGCGGTGGTGGACCACGCTCCTCAAGTAACGCCTGTGCGTACGGCGTAAAGTACTTCGCTTCATCGGCCCACAGCATTTCTGATGGATGTGCACGACGCTCGTTGATGCCGCCGTACATCTGCAAATTGGCGTCGTAGTAGACCTCATGCGCCAGCATGAGATCGATCATCTGCTGCATTTCGGCGCTTCGCGGCCCACCGCTGCCCAGCGTGAGCTGGTGTTCGACCCGATCCAGGCCCATGAGGATGGCATCTCGTAAGTCCACATCGTATTCGACGTTGTAATTTGAGAGGTGCGCAGCGGTCGTCATGCCGCGCTTATGCGCCTGCTCGATGAGGATCTTCATCTCGCCCGGCGTCGCCTGTTTGATCTTGATACTCACGACGCCTTGCTCGGCCCAAGTATCCACTTCCTGACGAATTTCGTCTTCCGTGATGTCGTTGGGCCAGCCAATGCACTCGTCTGCCGCTGTCTTGACGTTGTATTCGCAGCGGAACGCACCGAAATAAGGCCCGGAAGCGAACAGTCGAGGTCCAATTGATTCACCAGCATCAATACGATCTCGTTGCGCGATAATGCGCTCGGGATAGTACTCACCCGCCGACCAGGTCGACGTAACACCGTTCGCCAGGAAAACGATACCGTTGTAGACAACTTCTTCCACTCGGCCGTTGTCGACGAGATCGAAGTTGTAGTGTGCATGCAGGTCGATCATGCCGGGCAGTATCGTGTCTGAATCCTGCAGGTCGATAACATCGGCTGTGCTCAGCACCTGTTGCTGAACGTCGGCATCGACTTCCACAATCTTGCCATCGCGAATGACGATGCCACTGTTCGGTCGGCGTTCATCGCTGACGCTATCGAACAACCAGCCGCCACGAATGACAAGCTCCCCTTTCTGCGCCTCTACCCACTGAGCCTGCGCCAATTGCGGGACTACGAGGAGCAGGAGTGGAAGGACTCTTTTCATTGATGTCACCCCAATTGTTGTCCCGAGAGAATAGGAGACTTGCGTAATAAATGCCACAGGATATACACCTGCCGAATGTCGCCGCTTTGTATACACTGACTCGCAGCATGCTTAGCACCCTCGACACCAGCCTCATCTTTGCGTACCTGGCGCTCATGATCGCTATTGGCATTTATGCGAGCCGCAAACAGGATTCCATTGAGGACTTCTTTATTGCCGGCGGCAGGCTCGGCACGTTTTCAATCGCCTGCGTTTGGCTCGCATCCTGGGTGGGTGGCGCTACGGTCGTTGGCGGTGTCGCCAAGGCCTACGAGTACGGTATATCAGGCAGCTGGTATACGATCTGCATGGCAATTGGCTGTCTCACGTTCGGACTGTTCTTTGCGGCGCGCGTGAAGCGCTGGGGTAATGAACGTCAGCTTCTCACCTACCCCGACTTGATGGAGTCCGTCTACGACAGTCGTACACGTATTGTTTCCACCATCACAACAATTTTCGCGTTCGTCGGCTTTGCTGCCGGTCAATTGGCCGCGGCCGGTGCGATCCTGAGTACGTTACTCGGCTGGGATTATTCGACATCGCTGCTACTCGCCAGCGCCATCATTGTTGTCTATACCGCGACCGGCGGATTTCTGGCCGTCACTTACACAGACTGGGTGCAGTTTGCACTGCTGTTTATCGGAATTGTCATCGTCGGTATCCCAGTTGCGATAGCGAACGGCGGCACCTGGGCAACACTGACGACGGAACTACCCGCCGCGCATTTCAATCCGACCAATTGGGGAGTTGCCACAATGCTCGCACTGGGCGTCTCCCTGCCGCTAAGTTTTTTCGTGGCGATGGACAGTTACACGAGAATGTTCGCCGCCAGGAATGAACAGGTTGCAAAACGTGGCACGCTGCTCGCGACGGTGTTTCTGTTGCCGATAGCGGTGGGCACCGTCTGGATCGGCATGACGGCTGCGCTCACCCATCCCGGAATCGCGAATAATGACAGCGTCTTGTCGACGTTCGTTATGGCGACGTTTCCGGTCGGTCTTAAAGGCCTGATGCTCGTTGGTATTCTGGCGGCGCTCATGTCGACGGCCGATATCTGCATCCTCACGGCATCGGCAAACGGCAGTCGTGACATCTATCAACGCTACATCAACCCGGATGCCAGCCCCAAGAGAATGTTCAGGATTAGCATGTGGCTTGCTGCGATCGTTGGTCTGGTTGCGGCGCTTATAGCCTGGCAAATGCAGGACGTTATTAGCATCTTGATCATTGCATTCACGATTAATAGTGCCGCGCTTTTCGTGCCGACAGTTGCGATCGTCATCCAGGACAAGGTCAACAACGACGCCGCGTTCTGGAGTATTACGCTGTCACTCATCACAGTCATCGGATGGTACGTCGCGTCGACACTCGAGCTTGCGAGTGTCTTTACCATTGATCCGGTGTGGCCCGGCCTTCTCGTGTCGTTTATCGTTTTCACCGGCATTGGTCTTATTGCTGGCGCGAATGAATGACGACAGTTCTTACGCAGGGGGTTGAGCAGGCACCGTGGTAACTGAGGTCGTAACGTTTGATGGAGCCCCACCGCCGGGGACGATTAATTTTGGCGTCGGTCAGCCTTCGGCCGACCTGCTGCCGGTCGACCTTGTGCG
>WTCH01000360.1 GCA_013138675.1 Woeseiaceae bacterium
CTCCCAGAGGATTTCCTGCTTCCGACCGGCACCGCTGCCCTTGACGAAGGCGTCTGCACCCCGGACTTCCGCGATGCTGATCGTGATCGCTGCATGCGCAACGGGCGCCAGCAAATACATTAGGCCGCATATTCCTGCGACGAGAACCAGCATATTTGACCGTGTAAGCATGGATGCGTCTTGAGGGAGATTCGTTCACTTCCTTTATACGCCCAAACGCTGGACCAATCGTGATAGTTAACATATTCACGCTTTTTGAAGCGAGCCGCGAACGTCTGCTTCTGGCCGAAAGCGGAACTTCAAATTCCCGAATTTCTACCGTTCTGAACGGCTGCTTTCGATGAGAGCGGACATTAAACAGGCGACTTGTTTTGTTCTCCGTTCCAATCACAGATGAACGGCTGCTTTACCCCCGGAAGCAGACATTAGGCTAGAATTAGCGAATAAGTCTGCTGCTGACCCAAAGCAGACATTCCGCTAATCGGTCTTCGACCGACTCCAATTTACGTACAAGCCAGAATTGACGCGATTTATCGATCAGCGCATAAAGCATTAGTTACATCCGATAAAGGCAAACCTAGCCAAAACTAGGGACGCAAAGCCACGGGTCCTCGCTTCCTCCGAGAAGCCATTTATGACTCCCCGAAGGACCCAAGATAGCCGGGCTGCCGAAGCATTCTGGTCTCAATTCATCGTAAATCGGGTCGCTGAGAAAGGGTCCTCGTCATGAAACTTCGAAATCAGCAGGCCCATCACCGTTGGCAGTGAAGGACAAGGCCTACTGAAACTTTGAAGAACGGGTTCGGAACATAAAATTCTGGAAATGGAGAAGGAAGATGAAGATTAAGGCTATTTCGGTATTGGCGTCCCTTCTGCTGGTGCTGTCCATGACCCTGGCAGGGACGACCGCATTCGCAGCTGATAACGCTGTTCCTAATGGGCGGCTCGCTAGCCAGATCGACTACTCGTATGTTGGTGATCAGGGGATTACGGATTCTGCGGGAAGACTACTAGTATGGGACGCGACCATTGAAGGAGCCTTCACGGGTGAAATGAAATGGTGGTTCGAGCCACCGCCCGTTGAGGACGCCGTTTTCGACCCCGGCTTTGTAGCGTTCTATGCGGCGAGATGGGAAATTTGGAGTGCGGGAGAGTTGCTCATGGCCGGAGAAAGCGCAGGTAAAACCGTATTTCCATTTGTTGGAGACGGCATGTGGGACGGGCACGGTGTTGTCACGGAAGCCAAAGGGAAACTCAACCCGCTGAAAGGCCGCAAAGTGTACGAGACTGGAACTGTCATATGGGGAACGGAACCACTGGACCCATTTCTTTCCGGCAGGGGCATGTTTCTGATCTACTGATCGACCCTCACTGATTAATTCTCACTTACACATGAAACCCCGCCCTCGTGGCGGGGTTTTTCTATGTCCGCTTCTGGCCGAAAGCAGACGGTCGGACTGGTGAATTTCTAGCTATCTGAGCGACCGCTTTCGGGAAAAGCGGACACTCGGGAAATATTCGAATTCGTCGACCAGGTCGGGTTCTATGGGTCGGGCTGGTGGCTGTCCAGCTAACGTAGGTGCCTGCCACCATGCGGAGATATGTGGGGACAAAATCAATCGGTTGGTGAGAGTGGAAAGCGGGCGCCGGGAGCCACGGAAATAGGGTGGCTGCTGATTCTTGAGTTGAGCAATGTCGTGCATGAAACTCCCTCAAAATGCAACAGCATTGCACTTACAGACAAGCGAAACCGAACCGATCGGCCAGTAACCTATTGATTTATTGGTCGGGGTGAGAAGATTCGAACTTCCGGCCCCTGCCTCCCGAAGGCAGTGCTCTACCAGGCTGAGCTACACCCCGAAACCGGCCGCAATCATACACTTAGATTAATGTGTGGGCTAGCCGCCTAGTCCGCAACATCCGGCATCATGATGCGCCGTTTGCCGTCCTTGGTTAACAGTACGGGCTGGATAGCCGGGATGCCGCGTTCCTGCCGCTCGCGAGCCCAGCCGAACAGGTCCTCGACAGAATCCAGGCCGGCGAGAGATTCAATGGTTCGCCTCGTCGGATAGGGCAGGTTCAGTCCACCATCCAATGCCTCGTTGGCCGTCGACCAGCTGCTGTCTGTCACCTCGCGGCCATCCGGGACTGCTTTTTGCCCACCCGGCATTTCAGCAAGGAAGAACCGAGTCGACCAGCGCTTCGGCAGTCCGGTCGGCGTTATCCAGTGAGCGAAGTAATGCAGTGAGCCGCAGTCAATGGTGAGGCGATGCGTTCTCAAAAGGTCCGGCCAGGTTACGTTGACGTCATTCAGCTCTTGTCTGAACTCCTTGATTTGCTCGAGATCGCCCTGCGCCAGAAGTACTCCGGTCTCTTCGAACAACTCGCGGACTGCGGCGTTGAAGTAATCGAGCCCGCCTTCTTTCATTCCCAGCAATGAGTCAGTTTCCTCAGCATCCAGACCGCTGCAAAGCTCTCGCGCCAGGTACTCGTCATCATCGAGCACACCACCGGGGAACGTGTAGGCATCACCGAATGCATCGCCCGAGCGTCGTTTGACCAGTAACAACTCAGGGCCGCGATCTGAATCGCGTAACACAACAACCGTTGAAGAAGGACGAGGTGCGTTCATTTCTTATTTCACATGCAGCCGGTAGGCAAGTATGCCGCCGATCGCCATGGGGACTGCGAACACGTAGTAGTTGGCCGACATATCCAGGCCAGACGCGATGAGGTAGCCGGCAATTGCCGGGCCCGCGACGGCACCGAGGCGGCCGAGGCCGATCGCCCAACCAATGCCCGTGCTGCGAATGCTGGTTGGGTAGACCTTGGCGGCCACGGCGTACAGGCCGGTGAATCCGCCTTGCTGCAAAAAGCCGGTCATGAATGTGATGGCCAGAAGCAGCGTCAATTCATTCGGTGAGGCCGCAAAAGCGACCATGAGCACAGCTGATGAGAACAGGAACACGGATACCAGAGTGGAGAGCTTCCAGCGTGACGCCAATGCGCCCAGGACAAAAATTCCGATGACGGCAGCGAGGTTAAACAAAAAGAATGCCTGGCGGCCGACCTCGGCTGGATGGCCGGACTCTTCCATTAGCTTCGGAATCCAGCTCAACAGGAAATAGAGCGTGCTGAAACACAGGAAAAAGGTCGCCCACAACGTCAACGTCGCCTTTCTGTGCTCACTGGTCAGCAGGCTTGCCACATTGCGCAAAAGGCCTGGCGAATGACCCCTGGCCTGTTGTGCGACATCCGGCAGACGATCCAGCGTTTGCTTCTTGAGCTTCGTCAGAATTTTGTTGACGCGTGCCAATGCGTCGTCCGGACGGCGTTCGAACAAATACTTGAGTGACTCCGGAATCAGGGCCAGTGCCACGAGGCCCATAAGGATGGTGGCGGCGCCGCCGAACCAAAACATCCCGCGCCAGCCATGCTCCGGCATGATGAAGCCAGCCGCGACCGACGTCATCATCGCCCCCATCGGGTAACCGCAGGTCACAGCGGTAACAGACAGCGAGCGGTATTTCTCGGGACTGTACTCGGCCGCAAGAGTGGCCTGCGATGCAAGTAGCGCGCCGCCGCCGAGACCGCTGATAAAACGGAGAACGATAAATTCGGACAACGACGTCGCCGTTGCCGTCAACAAAATAGACGCGCCCATCAACAGCAAGCTGGCGATGATCAGTTTGCGACGGCCAATGATGTCGGAGATCGGCGCGAGCAACATCGCGCCGGCCATCATGCCTGCGAGCGCGAAACTAAAAATCAGTCCGACCCTATCCGCGGCCAGGCCCAGTTCCGTGGACACCGCACTGGCCACTACGGCCATCGCAATGATGTCGAAACCGTCAAGCATGTTGAAGAGCATGCAGAGTCCGACGACCAAAATCTGCTGGCCGCTGACTTGCCCGTCATCGATGACGTCTGTCACTACATTGTCGGAAGAGGTAAGGGCGGCTGGATCTGACATTGGATTAATCTAGGTGCTTACGCAGTGTGTCTTCGATTTTGTCCGGTTTACTTCCGTAGCCAATGATATCGAGCAATTCATCATCGGGGCCAATGACATACACCTGGGAACTGTGAAATGGTGTGTAGTCTGCAAACTCCGGTATCGTCTCGTACTCAATCCGGTTAAGTGGCTGCTCCGCGCCGGTTCCGTCTCGAACTGTGAAACCGAACGTCGTTCGAAACCCTGCTGTGACCCTCTCGATTTGCACGTAGTTGCCGGTCAGTCCGATGATCGATGGATGGAATGCGCCAGTGTACGCCTGCAGTCGGTCGGGCGTGTCCCGCTTCGGATCGATCGAGATGAACAGCACCGTAACTTCCTTTGAGAGATCGCCGAGCGAATTGAGCGCGGTCGCGATATTCGTAAGAGTCGTCGGGCAAATGTCGGGGCAAGACGTGAAGCCGAAGAACACAAGGCGTAGTTGAGTACGGTAATCCTCATCAGTGACGGGGCGTCCGTTCTCATCAATCAGTGAGAAGCTCAAATCAAGTTCAGCCACCGGCGGCGGGGCCGCTCTCTGCTCGCAGCCGCCGAGCACGATCAGTGCGCAGGCAGATACGAGAAGTGATAGTTTGCTCAGTGACATACGTTGTTGGAAACGGCGATCTCGATGCCGCCAAGCTCGGAGGTGCCGGTATCTATCAGGGTTACGAGCTTGCCCGATCGTGCGTCAGCGACGGCAACTTCGCCTGTCTCGACAACAGACGCGACAAGCGTCTTGGAGTCGGATGTGACGATGCCGTCGTCAGTACGCCCGGGCAGACTGATCGGTTCCATTGCCTTGAAATTCTGCAGATCGATGACTGCCATCTCTTTGCCTTCTGCTGGCATCACGAACGCGACGGTGTCGAGCCAGCCCGTGTTCACCTCGCGCGCCTGGATTCCTGTAGAAATTGTCGCAATGACATTCTGCGACCAGCTGGCGATCACACTCAGCGTCTGGTCGTTCTGGTTTGGGACCAGCACGTATTGATTGTCCGACGTGCTAAACGGGCGGATAGGGCCGGCGCCGACTCGAATCGATCCCTTAACCTCGAGTTTCAC
>WTCH01000324.1 GCA_013138675.1 Woeseiaceae bacterium
CTTGGCGTTTTCAAGAAATATGCAGATGACATCGCGGTGCAGCCGCGCGTTGCCGGAAGCGCACCGTTCTATCAATTCACCGACCGACTCGGCTTGCCACTCGTACCTGCCGGCCTCGGTTACGGCACCGGTGCGCATGCACCGAACGAGATCATGTTGATCGAGCCTGGCGAAGGAACAGCAGCAGCCGGACTCGCCGATGTTGAAAAAGCCTACGTGGACTTTGTTTATTCACTAGCCAACTAGTAAACAAGGCTCAACGACGCAAATCGGATTCTAAGGACCCCACCACGACTGCGGCTATTTCCCACGTGTCCGCGCAGAGATCAGGCTCGGGAATAATAGAATCAGGCTTTCGTGTCTCGTTTGCGTTTTTTCCAGTGCCGCTCGTTGAGTTGTTCGACAATCTCCTCAACTGCGCTCGTCACGTCCTTGAGACTCCCTTGTCGGCAACCCTGAACAGTTTTCGTGCCTGCAAACGCGATCACATAATCGTACCAGTTAGAGCCTTCGGTGCCCGGTGGGGATTTTGCGCGTTGGATCGATAAAATTTCGTAGGATTGTCCCATTGCGTTAGGCCGTTTTCCGGCGCTCCTTGACTGACACTGTCTGCTAGATCAAGTACTAATCTACGCTATTAGCGCGGATTTGACCCGTACTAAAATCCAGTCGTTCGGCTGTCAGGATAATGAACGACTGCTTATGACCCAAAGCAAACGTGCATTTAGAGGTCAGTTTCGGCCAGAACTTGCCACTAAAGATGATAGAATTGAGCACGTAGAGCAGAGTTCCACATCCGGCATGCCGACAAGAGCATTTCCATACCAAAATGATTTCCGCTACTCGTGACCGCGCCCCTACTGACGGCAAAGAAAGTGTCGCGCGAGGTTTGGCGAACTCTGCGATCACGGTTACGTTTCGGGCCTTGTTGTATGTTAGCGCCGCACTTCCCCAGCGCCTGGTCCGTTTTCTGGCGTCATGTGCCGGTTGGCTGGCATGGCAATTCAATACTACTTCCCGCAGGATAACCGAACGCAATATTGAGATCGCGTTTCCCGAATTACCACTCCTCGAACAACGACGTTTGGCGAGAGCCAGCTTCAGGCAGCTCTGTCGGTCTGTTGCAGACATTGGCCCCAGCTGGTTGTGGCCAGCCGAGCGCTTACTGGACTGCGTATCAAGTGTCGTTGGTGAGGAACACCTGCACGCATCAGCTGCTGAGGGCCGTGGCGTGATCGTACTCGTGCCACACTTGGGCAACTGGGAGTTGATTGGTCCTTACCTTGCGACGCTATATCCCATAACAGCGCTTTACAAAGAGCCTAGGATCTCCGCGCTGAACGACATTATCCTTCGGGCACGGCAACGAAATGGCAACATCCTGGTGCCAGCGAATAAGTCTGGAGTACGTGCGTTGCTCAAAGCACTGAAGTCTCGTGAACTTGTCGCAATACTGCCTGATCAAGTACCGTCAAGAGGAGGTGGCGAATTTGCATTATTTTTTGGTGAGCCTGCACTGACAATGACGTTGGTTTCGAAACTGATCAATCGATACAGCAGTAAAGCAGTCTTTGTATCTGCATTGCGCCAGCCCGACAATAGCTACCAAATCGTTATTCGTCCGGCTGATGAGGGGATTTATTCATCCGATCGTTCATCAGCTTTGCGCGCGCTTAACAAATCGATCGAGCAGTGCGTGCTTGACTGCCCAGAACAGTATCAATGGGAATATAAACGCTACAAATACCTTCCAGATTTTTCCCGGCGAAAATCTTATTAAGGTGGCGCGTCCGGAGAGAGGACATTTAGCGTCCGTCAGATAGGCAGCACCGTCGTGTGCTTGATGTCCGATAGCACGATCGACGAATTCACCTCCTGGATACCGGGCAGCTGCGACAGCTTCTCGAAAAAGAACCGCTCATACGCTTTGATGTCCTGGGTGACGATGCGCAGCAAGTAATCGACGTTGCCGAGCAAGACGTAGCAGTCGAGCACTTCGGGGTACTGGCTCACGGCCTCGGAAAACTCCGCCAGGTTGCTGCGACCGTGTGACGTCAGTTTGACGTGCGCGAACACCATCGTGTTGAGTCCGACCTTTTCGCGGTCGAGCTTGACGGGCTGGTCCTTGATCACGCCCTCGTCGCGCAGGCTTTGTATGCGACGCCAGACGGCCGATTGAGACAGGCCGATTTTCTCACCAAGCTCGGCCGCATTGATGCCGGGCTCTTGTTGTAACCAGCCGAGAATTCGGCGATCCGTGGGGTCGAGCTTCACCGCATGCATTATTTATGCTCTTGTTGTAACTAATACGCATAAATTATGCTGTTTTTTCGCAATAGGCAAATGAAATTGCAATATCTGTGCGGTTTTAAGGGGTTATATTGGATACCCCGTATTCGCCTGTGGAGGCGTTGCTATGCCCGTTTTCGACCACGCCGATTTCGACCAGCATGAGTCCCTGCAATTTGTGCAGGACCCGAAATCCGGGCTCAAGGCGATTATTGCAATTCACTCCACGGCTCTCGGCCCTGCGGCCGGCGGTTGCCGGCACTGGCAGTATGCAACCGATGCCGATGCGCTGACCGACGCGCTGCGCCTGTCCCGCGGCATGACCTACAAGAATGCCGTTGCCGGCCTCGAATTCGGCGGTGGCAAGGCGGTTATCCTCGCTGACGATGCTGCGCCAAAGTCACCTGAGCTTTTTCACGCTTTCGGCCGCGCGGTCGAAGACCTCGGTGGCAAGTACATTACGGCCGAAGATGTCGGCTGCAGTGTCGAGGACATGCGCCAGGTTAACGAGGTCACTGGATATGTATCTGGCCTGCCACGTAGTGGCGGCGATGCAGGGGGCGACCCCTCGCCGCTGACCGCTTTGGGTGTGTTTCTCGGCATCGAAGCCGCAGTCGAATCCAGTCTCGGGATCGACTCACTGCAGGGCATTCGCGTTGCAGTACAGGGCGTTGGGCATGTTGGCCTGCATCTTTGCCGCCTGCTGCACGAAGCTGGCGCCATATTGACGGTCTCCGATGTCAATCGGGACAACTTGCAACTCACCCGCGACGAGCTGCCTGTTACCGAGATTGCCCCAGCCGATTTGCTGTATGCCGATGTTGATGTGCTTGCGCCGTGTGCGCTGGGCAACATCCTGACGTCGCAGACAATCCCGAAGCTCAAGGCTAGCATCGTTGCAGGTGCTGCCAATAATCAGCTGGCGACAGAGGCGGACGGTGCGCGTCTTGCCGATCGCGATATCCTGTATGCACCCGACTATGTCATTAATGCCGGCGGCATCATCAATGTCGCCCGCGAGTACTACGGCGGCAGCTCGGAAGAACAGGTACGCACCGAGATCGATGGCATTCCGGAACGCCTCAAGCTGATATTCGATGAAGCGAAAACGAGCAAACAGCCAACCAACATCATCGCCGACGAACTCGCGCGACGAATCGTTGCCAGCGCCGCAGGGTAAGGACTCGAAATATGATCGATAAGAAGTCACGACTCTATATTCCTCGTCCAACGGCACGACCGGGCGAAACGCCGGACTTCGGTTATCTCGACTTGTCGCCTGCCGGCAGCGTCGACAAGCCGTCGATCGACTCTCGAACGCGTGACATCGAATACATGAGCTCTGGCCTGATCCGCGTCCTCGACGACGATCACCAGGCCGTTGGGCCATGGGCGCCCGACCTCGATCCCGGCAAGATGCAGATCGCGCTGCGCTGGATGGTGCTGAACCGTATTTTCGACAAACGCATGTGGCAGATCCAGCGCCAGGGGCGGATTTCCTTCTACATGGAAGCGCTTGGTGAAGAAGCCGTATCCATTGCCCAGGGCATGGCGCTGCGCCCGGGCGACATGTGTTTCCCGTCTTATCGCAACCAGGGCCTGTACATGTACCGCGGCATGAAGCTCGTCGACATGATGTGCCAGTGCCTCTCCAACACCCGTGACATGTGCAAAGGCCGGCAGCTGCCAATCATGTATCACAGCGCCGAGGCCAACATGTTTTCCATCTCCGGCAATCTCGGTACGCAGTACCCGCATGCCGTTGGCTGGGCCATGGCATCGGCGATCAAGGGTGAGGACCACATCGCCGCATCCTGGGTGGGTGACGGCTCGACCGCCGAGGCTGATTTTCATAATGCTATTACGTTTGCGGCCGTCTACCACGCTCCCGTCATCCTTAACATCGTCAATAACCAATGGGCTATATCGACATTCCAGGGAACTGCCGGCGGTGAACGACGCCCATTTGCAGCCAGGGGCCTCGGACTCGGCATACCGGGCATCCGCGTCGACGGCAACGATTTCCTTGCCATCTATTCGACCACACTGTGGGCCGCCGATCGTGCACGGCGTGGCGGCGGCCCAACGATGATTGAGCTCGTTACTTACCGTGGCGGCGCGCATTCAACGAGCGACGACCCGACCAAGTATCGGCCCAAGGATGAGTGGAAGTCGTTCCCGCTTGGAGATCCGGTCGAACGCCTCAAGCAACATCTTATTGCGCTCGGTCACTGGTCCGACGAAAAACACGAAGAGCTCGAAGCACAACTGACAGCCGAAGTGCTTGCCGCGTGGAAAGAGGCGCAGAAGTACGGAACGATGACCGAAGGGCCTTTCCTCGATCCGTCCACGATGTTCGACGACGTTTTCGCGGAAACCCCGCGGCACCTCGAGTCGCAGCGCCGCCGCATGATGGAAGTGGAAGGCGTGAACGGCGAAGGCTCAGAGTCATGACGCAGATGAATATGATTGAGGCCATTCGTTCGGCGCTCGACGTCATGATGGACAAGGACCCGAATGTCGTCCTTATGGGTGAAGACATCGGCTACTTCGGTGGTGTGTTCCGATGTACCGATGGCCTGCAACGCAAGTACGGCGAACATCGTGTTATCGACGCACCTATTTCCGAGGGTGGCATCATCGGTACCGCGATCGGCATGGGAGTAAATGGCCTGCGGCCAGTTCCCGAGATTCAGTTTGCCGACTACATTTATCCGGGCTTTGACCAGATCGTCAGCGAGCTGGCGCGACTACGTTATCGTTCTTGCGGCGAGTTCTTTTCGCCAGTGACGATTCGTACGCCCTGCGGCGGTGGTATTCGTGGTGGCCAGACGCATTCTCAGAGTCCCGAAGCGATCTTCGCCCACGTCAGTGGCATCCGCATTGTCATGCCCTCGAATCCTTACGATGCCAAGGGCCTGCTGATCAGCTCGATTGAGTCGGACGACCCGGTCGTGTTTTTCGAGCCCAAACGCATCTACAACGGCCCCTTCGATGGCGACCCGGAAAAGCCGGCCGTCTCGTGGGCGTCACATCCGAAGGGTGAGGTGCCCGAGGGCCACTACACGGTGCCGCTCGGCGAAGCCGAGATTGTTCGGCAAGGCAGCGAACTAACGATCATCACTTACGGGACACTTGTTCATGTCGCCATTGCTGCCGTAGAGGAAGTCGGCGTCGATGCCGAGATCATCGACATTCGCAGCATCGCACCGCTCGATATAGACACGCTCACCGAATCGGTCAACAAGACCGGGCGTTGCGTGATAGCTCATGAGGCCACCCGTTTCGCCGGGTTCGGTGCCGAGATCGCCGCCCGAGTTCAGAAAGATTGTTTCTACAACCTCGAGGCGCCGATCTCACGCATCGCCGGATGGGATACCCCCTACCCGCACGCGTTCGAGTGGCAGTACTTCCCGGGCAAGAAGCGGCTTGTTGCCGGCATCAGAAACATGATGGAGGTCGAATGAGCGAGCATATCTTCAAGCTCCCGGACCTCGGAGAGGGCACGGTCGAATCCGAAATCGGTGAGTGGTTCATCAAAGTCGGTGACCAGGTCACCGAGGCAGATGTCGTCGGCACGATGATGACCGACAAAGCGGCTGTCGAGTTGTCGTCACCGGTTTCCGGCAAGGTCATCAAACTCGCCGGTGAGCCAGGTGACATTGTTGCGGTTGGTGCGGCGTTGGTTGTGTTTGATACGGATGCAACGGTCGCGGTCGCAAGCGCCGCGCCTGCAGAAGCCCCTGTCGCGGCTGAAGCCGCTCCTACAGCAGAAGCCGCTCCTACAACTGCCGCTCCTGCACCAGTAGGAGGGCCTTCAGGCCCGAAAGGCCGCGTCGCAACCTCCCCAGCTGTTAGGCGCCGCGCAAAAGAAGCCGGTATCGATCTGCACAACGTGCCGGGCACTGGCGCAGCTGGTCGTATTACGCGTAAGGACTTCGAGGCGTATGTTGGCGGATCTGTAGCCGCCGTAGGAGCGCCGCTGGCCGGCGCGACAGTCGCGGTGACGAGCACCGCTCCTACAAGACCCGAGAGCAAGGAAATCAAGGTCATCGGCCTGCGGCGCATCATCGCCGAACGCATGGCGACGGCCACTCGCGAGATTCCGCATTTCACCTACGTCGAAGAGATCGATATCACCGAACTCGAGGCGCTGCGCAAGCACCTGAACAGCAAGAACACGGACCCGGCACAGCGAT
>WTCH01000323.1 GCA_013138675.1 Woeseiaceae bacterium
TTCGATATCGACTTACCCGATGATGCCCTGATGCAGGGACAGGAACGTGCCTACACGTCAGCGATTTGGTATACGCCATAAGCGAACACGAAATGTTCTGAAAAAAAAAGCCCTCCTTTCGGAGGGCTTTTTGGTATGTGGCTCCCCGACGCGGACTCGAACCACGGACATTCTGATTAACAGTCAGACGCTCTACCAACTGAGCTATCGGGGAATAGCATTGCACCTTGAGGTGCGGGGCGGGATTTTGGTGCAGCCCCCGCATGAAGTCAAGCGGATACAACCCGTTTTATGCGAGCGACGGCCTCCTTAAGCATCTCCATTGAACATGCAAACGAAAGCCGAATGTAGCCAGGGGCACCAAAAGCGCTGCCAGGCACCACAGCTACGTTGGCCTCGCTGATCAGTAATTCGGTCAACGCAAGGTCATCGGCGAGTCCCAGCGTCGCCAAAGCAACGGATACGCGAGGAAACGCGTAGAACGTGCCTTCCCCGGCGCGACACTCGAAGCCGGGAATATCGTTGAGGGCAGCGACCAGGTAGTCGTGCCGGTCCTTGTATGCCGCAGCCATTTCCGCGACCACAGCCTGGTCGCCCTCCAGCGCCGCCCTTGCTGCCTCCTGAGACACGCTGCAGGCATTCGATGTGCTCTGGCTCTGTACCGTGGACATCGCCTTGATCAGTTCCTCAGGGCCCGCACCGTAGCCAATTCGCCAGCCGGTCATCGCGTAGGCCTTCGACACGCCATTTATGGTGATCGTCCGGTCGTACAGGGAAGGACAGGCCTGGGCGAAGCTAACAAACGCTTCTTTGGCCCAGTGGATTGGCTCATAGATTTCGTCGGACGCGATGACGACTTGCGGGTACATCTGCAGAACAGTTTCAAAGGCCTGCAATTCATCTCGTGTGTAACATGCACCCGTCGGGTTCGACGGGCTGTTGAGTATCAGCAAACGCGTACGCTCTGTCAGGGCAACTTCTAATTGAGCGGGCGTGACCTTGAAGTCCTCGTCAATGCCAGTCTCAATAAACACCGGCTCGCCACCGGCAAGCAGCACCATGTCCGGATAGGAAACCCAGTACGGGGCAGGAATGATCGCTTCGTCGCCTTGACTCAGGACTCCCATGCACAGGTTGAAAAGTGCCTGCTTGGCGCCTGACGTGACCAGGATCTGCGCCGGACCGCATTCAAGCTCATTGTCGCGCCGAAGTTTGTTCTGGATAGCGGCCTTTAGCTCAGCAGTGCCCTCTATTGGCGTGTACTTGGTTGCTCCGGCCTGGATTGCCCTGATCGCAGCATCCTTGATCGGCTGTGGCGTATCGAAGTCGGGTTCGCCGGTCCCCAGGCTGATGATGTCACGACCTTCGGCCTTGAGCCGGGGAGCCAGGGCCAGGACGGCACCGGTCGGCGAGGGCTTGACCCGCGCCATACGTTTTGAAACTGATAAACTCACTCGCTTGCCTCCGCGCAGCTGACATCCATGGTACGTGAAACAACACATCTGCCCAAGAAGACTAAAGAGTCCGATCGCGACCGCCTGAAACTGGTTTCCAGTTTCAGTCCCGCAGGTGATCAGGGGCCTGCAATCGATGGTCTGATCGAAGGACTGGGTGACGGCCTTGCCCGTCAGACCTTGCTCGGCGTCACCGGCTCGGGGAAGACATTTACGATAGCCAGCGTGATCGAGCGAACCCAGCGCCCGGCGATAATTCTTGCGCCAAACAAGACGCTTGCCGCGCAACTGTACGGCGAAATGCGGGAGTTTTTCCCGAAGAACGCGGTCGAGTACTTCGTTTCGTATTACGACTATTACCAACCTGAGGCGTACGTCCCAAGTTCGGATACCTATATCGAGAAAGACGCGTCCATCAATCAGCATATTGAGCAGATGCGGCTCTCGGCCACCAAGGCTCTGCTTGAGCGCTCTGACGCGATTATCGTTGCGACGGTGTCTTCGATTTACGGCCTTGGTGATCCTGAGGCCTACTTCAGCATGGTGCTGCACCTGGACCGCGGCGACCGTATCGATCAGCGCACGCTCCTGAGGCGGCTCGCCGAGCTTCAATATAAGCGTAACGAACTGGACTTGTCGCAAGGCACCTACCGTGTGCGGGGCGATGTCATTGATGTATTCCCGGCAGAGTCGGAGCGCGATGCGGTGCGCATTGAGCTGTTTGACGACGAAATTGAGTCGCTGGGGTATTTTGACCCGCTCACGGGCGAAGTATCGGCCCGTGTGCCGCGCCTGACGATCTTCCCCAAAACGCACTATGTCACTCCGCGCGAAAAACTGGTGGCCGCTTGCGAGGAAATCAAGGTCGAGTTGAAGGACCGACTTGAGTACCTTCGAAACAACGAAAAACTACTGGAAGCTCAACGGCTTGAGCAGCGAACTTTATTTGATTTAGAGATGATAAAGGAGCTCGGCTACTGCTCCGGGATCGAGAACTACTCGCGCTACTTGTCGGGTCGGGAAAAGGGCGAGCCACCGCCATGCCTGTTCGATTACCTGCCTGATAACGCCATCCTGATTATCGATGAGAGCCACGTGACCGTGCCGCAGCTTGGGGCTATGTACAAAGGGGACCGCTCACGTAAGGAGACGCTGGTTGAATTCGGTTTCCGGCTACCGTCCGCGCTCGACAACAGGCCATTGAGATTTGATGAATTCGAGGGCCTCGCACCACAAACCATTTACACGTCGGCCACGCCCGGCAACTACGAGCACGAACACACAGACAACACCGTCGAACAGCTGGTTCGACCAACAGGGCTTGTCGATCCGGCGATAATTACCCGACCCGCTAAAACGCAGGTGGATGATGTGCTTTCCGAGATTACCAAGCGCGTGGCCAAGGATGAGCGTGTCCTGATCACCACTCTGACCAAGCGTATGGCCGAGGACCTCTCGGACTACCTGCAGGAGCACGGTAAGCGTGTTCGTTACCTGCATTCCGATATCGGGACTGTCGAGCGTACGGAGATCATTCGCGATCTGCGCCTGGGCGCATTCGACGTACTCGTCGGCATTAACCTGTTACGGGAAGGCCTGGACATGCCCGAGGTCTCATTGGTGGCCATTCTCGATGCAGACAAGGAAGGATTTCTGCGCTCGGAACGCTCGCTCATACAGACGATCGGGCGCGCGGCACGACATCTTCATGGCACCGCGATCCTGTACGCCGACAGGATGACCGGTTCCATGCAGCGAGCTATCGAGGAAACCACTCGCCGACGGGACCGGCAACTGGCGCACAACAAGAAACACGGGATTACCCCGGCAACGATAGTGAAGCAGGTCTCCGATATCATGGAGGCTGCGTATCCGGTGCCCGGCAGACGCAAGCGTCGTGTCGCCGAAGACGGGGCTCATTACGATCAGATGACACCCGAGCAGCTCATGAAGCGGGCGACCAAGCTGGAAAAGAAGATGTTCAGGCACGCTCGCGACCTCGAGTTCGAGGATGCGGCAAGGCTACGCGACGAGATTCGCTATATCCGCGAGGAGGGGCTTGGACTGTCCGATCGCAAGGCCGGATAATGGGTCTTGCGTGTCGGGTAAGGCTTGAGTATCGTATGCCGCCCTCGCTGGTCGGGGAACTTAAAGTTCGTAGGGGTTCTTAAAAAAAGGGTGATTAGCTCAGGGGTAGAGCGCCACGTTGACATCGTGGAGGTCGGTGGTTCGAGACCACCATCACCCACCAATTCGCGAATAGTTACCGGCCGTTGTGAATCTGCAACAAAATGCCTGATTTTTTCGGTAAAACAGTCGTTTCCACGGTTGTTTCTTGCTATGCGGCTATATAGAATCGCTTTCCCGCACTCGCTGCGGCGCTTATTGGCGTCCAGGCAGTGTCGGGACCTGTTTTAGTACTGGAGGATTTTAGGATCGCAGCCACAAAGCGCGTACGGCGTAATGATGAAATTGATGCCCAGGAAGTCCGGGTTATTGACGCAGAAGGTGAACAAGCCGGCGTAATGCCGCTGGTCGATGCAATCGGGCTTGCCAAGGGTGTCTCACTGGACCTGGTCGAGGTTTCACCGAATGCTGAACCACCGGTTTGCCGGATCATGGATTTTGGCAAGTACCTCTTCGAGCAGAACAAGAAAGCTCAGACGTCCAAACGCAAGCAAAAACAGGTTCATGTAAAAGAGATTAAGTTTCGGCCGGGAACGGACGAAGGTGACTACCAGATCAAGCTGCGCAAGCTTGTTGAGTTCCTCGAATACGGGGACAAGACCAAGGTCACATTGAGATTCAGGGGTCGGGAGATGGCGCACCAGGAACTGGGCGCGAAGCTACTGACCAGGGTCAGAGATGACCTGGAAGAATATGGCACCGTCGAGCAGATGCCGCAGATGGAAGGTCGGCAGATGATCATGGTGATAGCACCAAAGAAGCATTAAGTAATCGCTCTATGTGAGACACGACAACTGCATAGAGCTTGTATCCCGCCTGCATCGGCCGCCCAGCGGTACGTAGCATGGCCTAAAAGTGGAGAAGAAAATGTCGAAGATGAAAACCAACCGGGGCGCGGCCAAGCGCTTCCGGAGAACGGCTAAGGGCGGCTTCAAGAGAGCCCAGTCACATCTCAATCACATCCTTACCAAGAAAAAGTCGAAGCGTAAGCGCCAGCTGGGTCTGACCCTGCAGGTTGACGCCGCCGACGTAAAGAGCGTGCGCCGCATGCTCCCTTACAGCTAAGAGGAGATTGAGACATGGCTAGAGTAAAGCGTGGCGTTGTAGCGAAAGCGCGCCATAAAAAAATCCTTGGCAAAGCGAAAGGTTATTACGGCGCGCGCAGCAAATTGTACAAGACTGCGAAACAGGCCGTTATCAAGGCCGGTCAGTATGCCTATCGTGATCGCCGTCAACGCAAACGTCAGTTTCGTGCATTGTGGATTGCGCGCATTAACGCAGCCTCACGTCTGCACGGTTTGTCGTACAGTCGGCTGATCAACGGTCTCAACCTGGCTAACATCGAGGTTGATCGCAAGGTTCTGGCAGATATCGCTGTACACGATCCGGAAGGATTCGGCGCAATCGCAGAGCAAGCCAAGGTCAGCCTGGCAGAGAGCAGCTAAGCAACCGCTGATGGCGCGGTTTTGCCGCGCCGTTACGGGGCGATTCTCATGCGGGAACTGAGCGAGCTGGTCGAGACTGCAACGTCGGAAATCGACGCTGCGAGTGACTTGGCCGCGCTGGATGCGGTACGGGTAAGTTACCTTGGCAAGAAAGGCGAGCTCACGTCACGCCTGAAATCGCTGAGTGAGCTGCCCGCCGAAGAGCGGCCCGCAGCCGGACAGGAAATCAACCAGGCCAAGCAGGCACTTCAGACGCGTATCAATGAGCGCCGCGAAGCGCTCGATTCGGCTGCCCTGGAAGCCAAGCTCATCGACGATGCTGTCGACGTTACGCTACCCGGACGCGGTGCATCGATTGGTGGGCGGCATCCGGTGTCGAGAGCGATGGCACGGATCGACCGCATCTTCCGCAATGCCGGCTTCGGCATCCGCTCTGGTCCTGAAATTGAGGATGATTTTCACAATTTCACGGCATTGAATTTCCCCGAGAATCATCCGGCGCGTGCTCTGCACGATACATTCTTTTTTCCGGGTGGAAATCTGTTGCGTACGCACACATCTCCGGTTCAGATCAGATCCATGGTCAAGGAAGGTGTGCCCATTCGAATTATTGCGCCCGGTCGAGTCTATCGCTTCGACTCGGATCAGACGCACACACCGATGTTCCATCAGGTCGAAGGCCTCGTCATCGATCGTGGCGTCAGCATGGCCAATTTGAAGGCCGTGCTGCACCAGTTTGTCGAGAGCTTTTTCGAGCGCGATGCCGAGTTGCGCTTCAGGGCGTCGTACTTTCCGTTCACGGAACCGTCGGCTGAAGTCGACATTCTGTGGGGAGAGGGCAAATGGCTAGAATTCCTGGGCTGCGGCATGGTTCACCCGAATGTCCTTGAGGCAGCGGGTGTCGATTCAGAAGAATTTACGGGATATGCGTTCGGCATGGGCGTTGAGCGACTTGCGATGTTGCGTTACGGCGTGACGGACTTGCGCACCTTTTTTGAAAATGACCTCCGCTTCTTGCGGCAGTTCCGGTAGGCGCCATGAAGATTGCAGAATCCTGGTTGCGCGAGTGGGTTGATCCGGACCTCGATACCGAGGCCCTTGCGGAGCGGCTTACCATGGCCGGACACGAGGTGGACGGCATTGAGCGCGAAGGTGAAGGCCTCGACGGCGTTGTTATTGCCGAGGTCGTAGAAGTTGGGAAGCACCCCGACGCTGATCGGCTGAGTGTCTGTAAAGTTAACGACGGTAGTGGCGCTCTGGTCGATGTCGTCTGCGGCGCACCGAACGTTGTCAAAGGCATGAAGAGCCCGCTGGCGAAGCCCGGCGTGAAACTGCCAAACGGCCTCAAGCTTCGTAAGTCCAAGATTCGCGGCGTTGTCTCCAATGGAATGCTATGTTCGGCGATCGAGCTCGGGCTCGGCGACGAATCTGACGGGATCATTGCATTGCCTGATGATGCCGAAGTTGGTAGTGCGTTGACGGACTACCTTGGGTTGCCGGATGCCATCATCGACCTGGACCTTACCCCGAATCGTGGCGATTGCTTCAGCGTACTTGGCATCGCCCGGGATATTTCCGCATTGACCGGCAAGACATTGCGAGCCACCACGGTGTCGCCGGTTCAGGCGACGATTGAAGACACACATCCGGTCGACGTTGTCCTGCCCGAAGGCTGTCCAAATTTTGCCGGTCGTGTCATACGAAATATCGATCCTACGGCCAAATCGCCCGTGTGGATGAGCGAGAAACTACGCCGATCAGGCCTCAGAGCAATCCATCCGGTCGTGGACGTCACCAATTTCGTCATGCTGGAGCTCGGGCAACCGCTTCACGCCTACGATCTGAATCTCGTCAAAGGGCCAATACGGCCCAGGTTGGCCAAGAAGGGCGAGAAGGTGGTTCTCCTGGATGAGAAGGAAGTCTCGGTTAATGAAGACACGCTCGTGATCAGTGATGATTCGGGCGCCATAGGCCTGGCCGGCATCATGGGTGGACTGAGCACCGCGGTTAGCGAGAATACCGTGGATGTTTTCTTCGAAGCAGCATTCTGGCCGCAGAAATTTATTGCGGGGCGTGCACGCTCGTACGGAATGCACACCGACGCCTCGCTGAGATTCGAGCGTGGCGTCGATCCCGAAGGCCAGGCACGGGCAGTTGAACGGGCAACCGAACTACTCATCGAAATCTCCGGCGGTGAGGCAGGCCCATTGGTCGTCGAATCCGCACCCGAGTTTCTGCCGAAGCGCGACACAATTCGGGTTCGTCGATCTCGGGTTTCGACGCTCCTGGGGGTCGATATTGCGGATGACAAGGTCACCGATATTTTGCAGCGTCTTGGCCTGTCAGTTACCCAGGTTGACGACGGCTGGGATGTAATTTCGCCCAGTCATCGCTTCGATATCGAGATTGAAGTGGACTTAATCGAGGAAATCGCCCGGGTTTTCGGCTACGACGAGATCCCGGAGGCGACGGCGATCGCCGAAACGCCACTTGAGTTGGTCACCGAGTCGCAGATCGATCTGGAGGTCGCAGCGACAACACTCGTTGCTCGAGATTACCAGGAAGTGATTACGTACAGTTTTGTTGATCCTGATTCAAATAAGCGATTGACTGATATTGATTCCGAACTTGTTTTGAGTAACCCAATTTCTTCTGAAATGTCCGTCATGCGTTCGTCGTTATGGCCCGGCATGTTGATGGCGGCGTCGGCAAATGCATCACGCCAGCAAGAAAGAGTTCGCCTGTTTGAAATCGGCAAGTCATTTCACGGCACACTCGCCGAGCATGATGAGGTTGTCAGAATCGGCGGAGTCTGTATTGGTTCCGTGCTTCCGGAGCAGTGGGGGAGCAAGAGTCAATCCATTGATTTCTTTGACATAAAGTCCGACATTGTTGTGCTTCTTGAATTGGCAGGCGATGTTTCGGGGCTCGAGTTTTGTGCAACAGAGCATCCTGCTCTGCAGCCCGGACAAGCTGCGAAAATCATGCGTGACGGCGTGACTCTCGGCGTCGCAGGAAAGATGCACCCACGTCATGGCCGGTTTTTCGAACTCAAACGCGATGTGTTTCTTTTTGAATTGGACGCAGCAGCTGCACTGGCATCTCGTGCTCCCAAAGCTGAATCGATTTCGAAGTTCCCGTCAATTCGTCGTGACATTGCCATCGTCGTGGACGACAAAATATCTGCTGCCGATCTGATTTCTGCCGTCGAATCCAGCGCCCCTGCATTGATTTCGACTGTCAGGATTTTTGACATTTATAAGGGCCCGGGCATAGAAGCTGGGCTAAAAAGCGTAGCTTTAGGGTTGATTTTGCAGGAAACATCCCGCACCCTTACTGACGATGACGCGGACGCCGTAATGGCCGCAGCAGTGCAAAAAATACAGGAAAAATTCGGCGGCGAGTTGAGAGACTAAAAGCAATGGCACTGACAAAAGCAGACATGGCCGAATCACTGTTCAACGAGCTTGGACTCAATAAGAGAGAAGCGCGGGAACTGGTCGATATGTACTTTGAGGAACTGCGAGCATCACTAGCAGTTGGGGAGCAGGTCAAACTTTCCGGTTTCGGGAATTTTGATCTTCGGGATAAAAAAGAAAGGCCGGGACGTAACCCTAAGACGGGTGAAGAAATCCCGATAACTGCACGACGTGTAGTCACGTTTCGGCCCGGACAAAAACTAAAGGCCCGAGTAGAAGC
>WTCH01000038.1 GCA_013138675.1 Woeseiaceae bacterium
CATCTGCTTATCGACCTCGATCACACCGCGATCGTTGACAACAACTCCAGCCTTTTCTGCTGCCAGCTGGTCCCCGTTCGCCCGCCTGCCTACTGCAACCAGAACACGATCGTAAACGCCAATTTCGGGCGCGTCCTTGCCCTCGAACGAAACTTCAATTCCTGGCACTGTCGGCCGCATGCCCGTGACCTTCGTCGACGTCAAAATGGCTTCGTAGCGTGGCTTTACGATTTTCAGAAACGGCCGCAGCAAATCTTTGTCTGTGCCGGGCATGAGTTGATCCATAAGCTCGACGACGCTGACATCTGCCCCGAGTGCGCTGTACACGCAGGCCATTTCGAGACCAATGATCCCTCCGCCTACGACAAGCAGATGCTTGGGAATTGGATGCAGTTCGAGCGCGCCTGTCGAATCGATAATCCTTGGGTCATCCGGCAGACCCGGCAGATTCACCGCCTCGGAACCCGCTGCGATGATGCACTGCTCAAAATGGATCGTTTCGCCGTTATCGAGAACCAACGTTGTCGGTGACTCAAATGTCGCATTGCCATGCACAACTTTGACCTCGCGTTGCTTCGCGAGCTGCGTGAGCCCACCAGTCAACTTGCCCACGACTTCGTTCTTCCACTCGCGAAGTTTGAGTGCGTCAATCTTGGGCCTGCCAAATGTTATGCCGTGTTCGGCCATGGCTTCGGCTTCATCAATGACCTTGGCCGCATGCAGCAACGCCTTGGAAGGAATACAGCCAACATTCAGGCACACGCCGCCCAGCGTGTCCCAACGTTCCACGAGGATGACGTCCATGCCGAGATCTGCAGCACGAAACGCGGCTGTATAGCCACCCGGGCCGGCACCGATAACGACGAGCTGCGCCGAGTGCGTCGTATCCCTGGGAGCAGTGCCAAGCGCAGCCCTAATTTCGTCTGCTGCCATCGTTCGAGTTTCAGATGTCGTCTCAACCACTACGAAACCGCCTGCAGCAGCGTATCCACGTCAGCGAGTTGTTGACCCAGGAAGGTCGTAAAGCGCACGGCAGCTGCACCGTCAATCACACGATGATCGTAGGACAGCGACAACGGCAACATCAACCGGGGTTCGAACTCGGAACCGTTCCAGACAGGTTGCATCGACGAACGCGAAACGCCCAGGATCGCAACTTCGGGAGCGTTAACGATCGGTGTGAACGCCGTACCACCAATGCCGCCGAGACTCGAAATGGTGAACGTCGCACCTTGTAACTGATCGATCTTGAGTTTGCCGTCGCGTGCCGCCCTGGAGAGTGAGCCGAGTTCCTCGGCCAGTTCGTAGACGTCTTTCTCATCTGCGTCACGGATCACAGGGACCATCAGTCCCTGATCGGTGTCGGCTGCGAAGCCCATGTGGATGTACTTTTTGTAAACGAGGCTCGATCCGTCATTCGACAATGAGGAATTCGCCTTGGGAAATTCCTGCAGCGTGGCGACAACGGCTTTGATAATGAATGCGAGCGGCGTCAATGAAATGCCACGCTCTTTGGCGGGGCCTTTCAGTTCCTGGCGTCGTGACTCAAGAACAGTGATGTCTGCAAGATCATGCTGCGTGACATGTGGCAGGTTTATCCAGCTCGCCTGCAGCCGTGGTCCGGAGATCTTCTGAATGCGCGTAAGCGGCTGAGTTTCGATTTCACCAAATTTCGCGAAGTCGACTTTGGGCGTTTCAGGCAGAGCTGCACCACCCGGTGCTCCGGCCTGGCCGGTCAGGATCGCCTTGACGAATGCCTTGACGTCGTCATGCAGAATGCGGTTTTTCGGGCCGCCGCCTTTTACGTCAACAAGATTGACGCCGAGTTCACGCGCCAACTTGCGGACGGATGGGCCCGCATGCGCTCTCGAGAAACCAGCCTCGTCGATCGAGGGAGGGGAATCCGATGCTGGTGCAGATTGTTGCTGTAGCGGAGGCGGTACCTGTTCGACGGGTGGCGCCGGAGGTGGCGTTGTTGCCTCCTCGACGTCTGCCGCAGGGGGTTCATCTACGGCAACCGCATCAATGATTGCGAGCGATGAGCCCGCCGATACCTTGTCGCCCAGCCTGACGAGGACCGACTCGATACGGCCGGCCGCGACGGCAGGCACATCCATGGCAGCTTTGTCTGTCTCCAGCGTAACGATCGGGTCTTCGATATTGACCTCATCACCGTTGGCAACATGCACCTCGATAACCTCGACATCTTCGAAGTCGCCCAGGTCCGGCACAATCAGTGTTTGCACGCCAGCGGATTTCTGTGACTTTCCAGCTGGAGATGCCAGTATCGTCGTTTCGCCCGACGGTTCGTGCACTAGCGCCGGCGCAATGACAACCGTGTCGCTGACGGCGATGCGGAGTTTGCCGATTACCGAACCTGAACTGACCTTATCGCCGTTCGATACGGTGAGCTCCTCGACAACCCCGCTGTCGGGGGCCGGAACGTCCATCGCCGCTTTGTCGGTCTCGATAGTAATGAGACCATCCTCGCGATCGACAGTGTCGCCCGCCGAAACGAGTACCTCGATAACCTCGACGTCTTCAAAGTCGCCAAGATCGGGCACCACTATGTCGATTATTTTCGCCACAACCGCGAACCTATAACGTTACCGGATCAGGACGATCCGGGTCGATGCCGTATTTTTCAATCGCCTCAACAACCGTGTTCTGGTCGAGCGCGCCATCGTCGGCAAGCGCTTTCAGGGCCGTAACCACGATATAGCGTTTATCGACCTCAAAATGCTTCCTGAGCGATGCACGATCATCCGAGCGACCGTAGCCGTCCGTACCCAAAGACACGAAGCGGCCCGGTACCCAGCGCTCGATCTGATCCGACACAATCTTCATGTAGTCGGTAGCTGCCACGTACGGTCCCGGTCGATCTGCCAACGCCTGTTCGACGTAGCATTTTCGCGGCTCAGCATCGGGATGCAGTTGGTTCCAGCGCTCGACTTCCAGTGCATCGCGACGCAATTCATTGAAGCTCGTTACCGACCAGACGTCGGTCGGAATGCCGAAGTCCTTCATCAAAATATCGGCGGCGCCGAGCACCTCGCGCAGAATCGTGCCCGAGCCCATCAGCTGCGCCCTTATCTTGCCCTGACCGCCAACCTGCAACAGGTACATGCCGCGCAGGATGCCGTCCTCAACACCCTTCGGCATCGGTGGGTGCACATAGTTCTCGTTCATCGTCGTGATGTAGTAGAAAACGTCTTCCTGCTCGCCGATCATGCGCCGCAGCCCGTCCTGGATGATGACGGCCAGCTCATAGGCATAGGTTGGGTCGTAGGACACACAGTTCGGAACCGTCGATGCGTGAACGAGGCTGTGGCCATCCTGGTGCTGCAAGCCCTCGCCTGCGAGCGTGGTTCGGCCGGCAGTTCCGCCGATCAGGAAGCCGCGCGATTGCAGGTCGCCGCCGGCCCAGATGAAATCGCCGATGCGCTGGAAGCCGAACATCGAGTAATAGATGTAAAACGGCACCATCTGTTCGTTGTGATTGGAGTACGACGTGCCTGCCGCAAGCCAGGAGCAGAACGCGCCACCTTCATTGATGCCTTCTTCGAGGATCTGCCCTTTCTTGTCCTCGCGGTAGTACATCAGCTCACCGGCATCTTCGGGCTCGTACAACTGCCCTTTCGACGCATAGATACCGAACTGTCGGAACATGCCCTCCATGCCGAACGTACGCGCTTCATCAGGCACGATTGGAACGATACGGTTGCCGATCTGCTTGTCGCGTGCCAGCGCGGTCAGCATGCGTACAAATGCCATCGTCGTCGATGCTTCGCGTTCGCCCGTACCGTCTAGCTGCGTCTGGAAAATCTCGAGTCCCGGTATCGGCAGTTTCGCCGCCTTCGTACGGCGCTGCGGAAGGTACCCGCCAAGAGCCTGCCGGCGTTCCTGCAGGTACTCGATTTCGGCGCTGTCCGGCGCAGGTTTGTAATAAGGGACGTTCTCGATGTCCTTGTCCGACACCGGGATATTGAAGCGATCGCGCATTTGCTTGAGCGCTTCGAGGTCGAGCTTCTTTTGCTGGTGGGCCGTATTCTGCCCTTCTCCGGCTTCACCCATGCCATAGCCTTTCACGGTCTTGGCGAGGATGATCGTTGGTGTTCCGGTATGACGCATCGCGGCATCGTAGGCTGAGTAGACCTTTATCGGATCATGGCCACCGCGATTCAGGTGCCAGATTTCCTCGTCCGACATGTTCGCGACCATCGCTGCTGTTTCCGGGTGCTTGCCGAAAAACTCATTGCGCACGTAGGCACCGTCTTTCGACTTGTAGTTCTGGAACTCGCCATCAACGGTCTCTGCCATGATGCGCTGCAGGTGCCCGTCCGTGTCGCTCGCGATCAGGCGATCCCAGCGGCCACCCCAGACGACCTTGATGACATTCCATCCTGCTCCGCCGAAGGCAGCCTCGAGTTCCTGTATGACCTTGCCATTGCCTCGTACCGGGCCATCAAGACGTTGCAGGTTGCAGTTCACGACGAAAACGAGATTATCGAGACCTTCACGAACCGGCATCGTAATTGCGCCCATCGACTCGGGCTCATCCATCTCACCGTCACCGAGGAAGCACCAGACCTTGCGATCTGACGGCGCGATCACGTCGCGGTTCTCCATGTAGCGCATGAAGCGCGCCTGGTAGATAGCCATCATCGGCCCGAGGCCCATCGACACGGTCGGGAACTGCCAGAACTCCGGCATCAGCCAGGGGTGTGGGTATGACGACAATCCGCCACCACCGACTTCCTGTCGAAACCGGTTCAAATCCCCTTCATTCAGGCGCCCTTCGAGGAATGCGCGTGCGTAAACGCCAGGCGATGAATGACCCTGCATGAATACCAGGTCTCCACCATGGTCCGCGCTTGGCGCGCGCCAAAAATGGTTGAAACCGACTTCATATAGCGTTGCCGACGAGGCAAAACTCGAAATGTGTCCGCCAAATTCCGTGCTCTTGCGATTGGCCTGTACGACCATGGCCATCGCATTCCAGCGCATGTAGGCCTCGAGTCGGCGCTCGAGCGAGCGATCACCCGGGTATTCGGGCTGCCGGCGCTTTGCGATGGTGTTCAGGTACGCGGTATTCGGGCTGTACGGCAAATAGGCACCGGATCGACGTGCGAAATCGATCATCTTGTTCAGCAGGAAATGCGCGCGCTCCGGACCGTGTTGCCCGAGTACTGAATCGATGGATTCCAGCCACTCGCGAGTCTCAATCGGATCAATGTCATCAAATGGATTGAATCGGCTCATAAATCATTCACAATAGGATCGCCGAGCAGGCACCCGGGTGGGCGCTTTCGGCCTTAGGGGGCGATATATTCGGCGTTCAGGCCTTGTCGGTCAAGCACTTAACAAAGGTTTCCATATCATGCCAAACACTTTGCCGGACTCCAGCGTCGTACGTTGCAGCCAACACCCCGGAAAGCTTGATTCTAAAGCACTTGTGGCGATTGATCAGTTACTGCTGATACTACCTGCAAAAATCCCGCTATCCCTGTGGCGGCAGATTCCGCAGGGCAGCACGCTCCAGGCATTGCTCAGCAAGCGCCCCTCCGGCGACGTGCCTGCCTTGCAGACGCGACTGGGCAACAAGCGCCAAACACTGGTCGTCGCGGGCAGCATCGGCGCAGATGACGATACATTCGCCCGCCTGACACTGGCTCGCAAGCTTGTATCTGCAGCAACTGGCGAAAAAGCCGGCTGCCTCGGTATTGCCGTCCTGGGCTTCGATGCGGACGAAGCAGAGTCTCTGTGCAATGCGGCCGTCGCGGCTGCGCTGGCGGCAGGATTCAATCTGCCCGAGTTCAAGAGCAAGGCAACACCGGACAGAATTCGCAGCATCCGTATCCTGGGACTCGGCAAGAAACTCGATCTGAGCCGCACGATCGCCGAAGCGAAGGGCAACAACCTGGCCCGCTGGTTGACTGCATTGCCACCGAACATCCTGAACGCATCCAGCTATGCGACCGCATTGAAGGATCTTGCTGCTGAACACGGCTGGCAGTACAAGCGCTACTCGACGAAACAGCTCGAAAAGCTCGGTGCCGGCGCATTCCTCGCCGTCGCACAGGGCAACGACAACGATAGTGCCTCGATCGTGCGTCTGCGCTACCGTCCAAAAAAGGCGACCGCAAAGCCTGTGCTCAGCCTGGTTGGCAAGGGAGTCATCTTCGATACAGGCGGCACCAACCTGAAACCCTTCCTGTCGATGCTCGACATGCATGGCGATATGCAGGGCAGCGCAGTTGTGGCAGGTACTCTCCTTGCCATTTCCCAACTGAAGCTTCCGGTAGCTGTAGACGCTTGGCTGGCAATCACCGAGAACCGTACGGGACCCAACGCCTACAAGTCGCAGGACGTCATTACCGCGGCAAACGGCAAGACTATTCAGACTATTCACACGGACGCTGAGGGCCGCATGGTCCTCGCCGACACGCTGACGTTCGCCAGCCGGGAAAAACCGCAACTGATCATCGACTACGCGACGCTGACAGGTGCCGTCATTAATGCCATTACCACACGCTACAGCGGCGTGTTTACGAATCGTTCGGACTGGCATCCGCGACTCAAACGCACGGGCCGTACCTGTGGCGAGCGTGTCTGGCCGTTTCCGATAGACAAGGAGTTTCTGCAGGATCTCAAAAGCGACACTGCCGACATACAACAGTGCTCAGTCAAAGGCGCGGCAGATCATATTCTGGCCGGTAGCTTCCTTGCTGAATTCGTCGAAAACAATACGCCGTGGGTGCACATCGATCTCGCAGCGAGCAATCACAAGGGCGGCCTCGCGCACGTGCCAACCGAGATTACTGGTTTCGGTGTCCGCTACACTCTGAGCCTTCTCCTTGACGAACACATCCTGAAGGCAGAGCGCTAAGTGGGCAAAGAAACATCAATGTCGAGCCGCTTTCGCGGCTTCCTGCCCGTTGTCGTCGACGTCGAAACCGGTGGCTTCAATTCAAAAACAGACGCCTTGCTTGAGGTCGCTGCAGTGTTTGTCGATTTTGGCGACGGCGGCATCCTGACGCGCGGTGAAACCATCCGCTATCACGTCAAACCGTTTGAGGGTGCCAACATGGAGCCAGCATCGCTAGCCGTCAACGGCATTGACCCACACCACCCGCTGCGACCCGCCATCGATGAACGGGACGCACTGCAACGCTTGTTTCGCGCAATTCGCAGTGCCGTCCGGGCAAACGACTGCCAACGCGCCATCCTTGTTGGCCACAACGCCGCGTTCGACCTGGCGTTCATGAACGAGGCAATCGCGCGCTCGGATATTAAGCGCAATCCATTCCATCCATTCAGTTGTTTCGATACGGCAACGCTGTGTGGTGTTGCGTTCGGGCAGACGGTGCTGGCACGGGCAGTCGCCGCTGCAGGATTCGAGTGGGACGAAAGCTCAGCGCATTCGGCCGCTTACGACGCCGAAATTACCGCCGATGTCTTCTGCGAAATCGTCAATCGGTTTCAGCCGGTGTTTGATTCAACAATTCCGCAAGCTCGCCCGAATGATACATCTCAATAACGATATCGCTACCGCCGATTAGCTCTCCCTTGACGTAGAACTGCGGGAAGGTCGGCCAGTTTGAATAGGCCTTGAGTCCCTGCCGAATCTCTTCGTCCTCGAGAATATTGACCGTGGCGAATGGTTTGCCAACCGCGTTCAGGGCGGCAATGGTCTGGCCCGAGAAACCGCATTGCGGGAAATCCGGCGTGCCCTTCATGTACAGCAGTATGTCGTGTGACTTCAGTTGCTCTTCAATTCTGGAATTAACATCCACGTTTCTCAGCCTCTTTTTCGCTTTCAGTGCAGTCACTCGGTTTTTCGCTTTCGGCTGAACCACTGACCAGCATGGCCGTGCAGCCCGAGAGCGCAAACATCATGACGAATATGACGATTAATCGCATCGATATGCTCCGTATCATTCGCGATTGTAGCTGGAATTAGTCTAGAATACGCAGCAATAACTATAAGCAGTCAGGGAGAAGAAAGCATGAATCCGTTGAGTTCAGTAGGTGGCGTCATCATTGGCGGCATCGTCTTATCCGTCATCATCGCGGTCGCCACAACTGGTGTCGTATTTAATGTCGGTAGTTTCCTGGTTTGGATACATGTCATGGCTGGCATTACCTGGATTGGCCTTTTGTATTACTTCAATTTCGTTCAGGTTCCTGCGCTCGCTGATGCCGCAGGCGATGACGGCGGCCCGGGTGGTGCAGGTATCACCAAGTATGTCGCTCCGCGAGCTCTGTGGTGGTTTCGCTGGGGTGCTTTGCTTACGTGGCTCTCAGGCGCCTCGTACCTTGGCCATCTGCAGATGTTCACCGACGCATTCACGCTCGGCATGATGGG
>WTCH01000219.1 GCA_013138675.1 Woeseiaceae bacterium
CCCGTTCGGCTACGATGTCGCAGATTCCGACGAAGACGGGTGCTGCCGCCGCAGTTGGCCTGGTGCTGCCGGAACTCAATGGCAAGCTCGATGGCTTCTCGATGCGCGTACCGACAATCAACGTCTCCGCGGTCGATCTCAATTTTGTCGCCGAGCGCGATACGAGCATCGATGAGATCAACGCGATCATGAAAGAAGCGGCAGAAGGTGAATTGAAGGGTGTGCTCGCCTATAACGACGAGCCACTGGTATCGATCGACTTTAATCACGATCCGCATTCATCGACCTACGATGCCGGCCTGACGCGCGTCATGGAAGGCAATCTCGTCAAGGTCATCTCGTGGTACGACAACGAGTGGGGCTTCTCGTGTCGGATGCTTGATACAGCGAAGGCCCTGGTTAACGCCAAGTAATACAGAAAAAAGCAGAGAGTCTTCATGTCTGTCATCAAAATGTGCGACCTCAGCTTGTCGGGCAAGCGGGTCCTGATTCGCGAAGATCTGAACGTGCCGATCGCCGACGGCGTCGTAACGAGCGATGCCCGGATCCGAGCGGCAGTGCCGACGATCCAGGCAGCGCTCGACGCCGGCGCGGCCGTCATGCTGGTGTCGCACCTGGGTCGCCCGACCGAAGGACAGCCCGAGGACCAGTTCTCGCTACAGCCTGTAGCCAGCCATCTTGCGGGATTGCTCGGCATTGATGTGCCCTTGGTCGATGACTGGATCGATGGTGTGGAGGTCGAGCCCGGCAAGGTTGTGCTGCTGGAGAACGTACGTTTTCTCGCGGGCGAAAAGAAATGCGATGAGGCGCTGGCACGCAAGATGGCTGCACTCTGTGACGTATTCGTCATGGACGCCTTTGGGACGGCACATCGTGCCCAGGCGAGCACCTACGGTGTCGCCGAGTACGCGCCGGTCGCTTGCGCCGGCCCGTTGCTGGCAGCCGAACTTGAAGCGCTGGGCAAAGCACTTCAGGAACCTGCGCGTCCGTTCGTCGCGATCGTTGGAGGTTCGAAAGTGTCTACCAAGCTCACGGTTCTGGACGCGTTGGCGGGAATCGTTGATACGCTGATTGTCGGTGGCGGCATTGCGAATACGTTTATTGCGGCTGATGGCCACAACGTGGGCAAGTCCCTGCATGAAGCAGACATGCTGGACACGGCCCGCGATCTTGCTATAGCAGCAGACGGGCGTGCGACCATTCCGGTGCCGACAGATGTCGTCGTTGCGACGGATTTTTCAGCCGATGCAACCCCGACGACAAAGACCGTCGAGGAGGTATCCGACGATGAGTTGATTCTCGACATCGGCCCTGAAACCGCAAGACAATTCGCAGACATACTCGCGACGGCTGGCACGATCATCTGGAACGGGCCGGTTGGTGTGTTTGAATTTGATGCGTTCGGCGACGGTACGCAGATGCTGGCCAAAGCGATCGCCGCGAGCGACGCGTTCTCGGTAGCCGGTGGTGGCGACACGTTGGCCGCCATTGATAAGTACGGCGTACGGGACGGGATTTCCTATATCTCGACCGGAGGCGGCGCGTTCCTCGAATTTGTCGAGGGCAAGAAGTTGCCGGCCGTCGCCATACTGGAACAGCGCGCGAAGTCCTAGGCTGCGAACGGACCCGTAATAGCGAGGGTCATTCCCGGATACTGAATGTTGACGAACAGCGTTTTTCCGTCCGGTGAGAAACACGCGCCAGCCAGTTCGGACTTCGTGTGCGAATTGTCGGCGAGCTGATACTGCGACCCATCGGGCCGGATGCCGACAAGGCCGCAATGGCTGGACGTATCTTCGCAAACAATCAGGTCGCCCCAGGGTGCAAATGTAATGTTGTCCGCATTGCGCAATATCGACTCGTGCGTGGCTTCGGCAATCAGCGTTAACTGTCCCGGGTCGTCCCCTTCCAGCGGTTGCCCTTCGTGCTGGCTGGGTCGGTAAGCAAAGACCTGCCCGAGTCGTGCCGGACCGCCGATTGTGCACGTAAAGACCATATCGCCATCGGCGTTGCACAAGCCTTCGCCACGGGCAAACGTGGCCGCACCCTGGGTGGTGCCTCGCAGCCGCAGATCGTTCTCATCACTGTCAACATTGTCGAGGTCAATCCACCGCGTTCGTAAAGATTCGCCCGGGACAATCTGTGGCTTGCTGGACCAGTTATGGGTCATGAACGCAGGTTGCTCGTCAATCATCAGTGCCTGCAGTTTTCCACCCTCGTGGAGTTTGCCAGGCACATTCGGAATGTAGCGGTAAAACAGTGACTGGTGACGATCCTCGGTCATGTAAACGATGCCGGTCGGCTCGTGAACAGCAGTGGCCTCGTGTTCGAACCTGCCCATCGCCCGGATGGGAACTGGCTCGACCAGTCCCTCCGCACTGGACGGAACCTCGAACACGTAACCGTGTGCCTTGTCGCGGTGCACGACGCGGCCCAAACTCAGACCTATGCCAGGTGACTCGAAACATTCCTCGCAAGACAGCCAGGAGCCCCAGGGCGTCGGCCCGCCGGCGCAGTTCAGCTCCGTACCGGCCAGGCTCAGATGCTGTCGCTCAGTCGTTCGCGATTCCGGATTGTAGATCGTTGTCGTTGTGCCGCCTGCGCCGGGCGTCTTGCCACGGCCCTGGTCGTATAACCTGTCGGTCACGGCACCTGGCTGTGTGTTGCGTCCGTCCGCAAAGGCACTTTGATCAAAATTGGCTGGCCTCAGTTCGTGGTTACAGACCAGGACGACTCGTCCATCCTCGCCCGGAAATGCTGCCATGCCATCGTGCGCATGCGGAACGAGAAGACCGTCGTCCATGCGCTCGCCAGCTTTGGATACGATGGTATAGCTGTAGCCATCCGGCAGATCGAGGA
>WTCH01000355.1 GCA_013138675.1 Woeseiaceae bacterium
ATTTTGATCTTCGGGATAAAAAAGAAAGGCCGGGACGTAACCCTAAGACGGGTGAAGAAATCCCGATAACTGCACGACGTGTAGTCACGTTTCGGCCCGGACAAAAACTAAAGGCCCGAGTAGAAGCATATGCTGGAACCGGGGAATAACGACGAACTACCTCCAATTCCTGGTAAGCGCTACTTCACAATTGGTGAAGTAAGCGATCTTTGTGCGGTTAAGCCGCACGTACTCAGGTATTGGGAACAAGAGTTCCCACAGCTGAAACCCGTCAAACGGCGCGGCAATCGCCGCTATTATCAGCGCCAGGACGTCTTGATCATCCGCCAGATTCGGAGCCTCTTGTATGACGAGGGTTTCACTATCGGTGGTGCACGCCAGCGTCTAATGGGCGAAACGGCAAAATCAGAGGTCACACAAAGTCAGCAGATTATCAAGCAGTTACGATTGGAACTTGAACAAGTTCTTAAGATACTGCGCCGCTAAAAAATCTGATATCTTGTCTTACTATCCGGTCGGGGCGTAGCGCAGCCTGGTAGCGCACCACAATGGGGTTGTGGGGGTCGGAAGTTCGAATCTTCTCGCCCCGACCAACTTCAACAGCGTGCTGGACAGTCAGTCTGGCACATTGTTGAAACAGAGTAGACTTAGCAGAGTCAAGAAGGCCGCCCATTAGTGAGCGGCCTTTTTTCGTTACGGGGAGGAAATTGGAACTGACACAGAAGTTCGCACCGAGGTCGCCGCAGGCGACCGACAAGCGGAGCGGAGCGACGCCCATCTTCTCGCCCCGACCAACTTCAACAGAGTGCTAGACAGACAGTCTGGCACGTTGTTGGAACAGAGTAGACTTAGTAGAGTCAAAAAAGCCGCCCGATATTGAGCGGCTTTTTTTGTGTTTGGGAGGGATATGGAACTTCCTCAAGAAGTTCGCACCGAGGCCGGCTCTGCCGGCCGACAAATGTCGCGGAGCAACATTCATCTTCTCGCCTAAGCGCTAAAGCGCTTAAGCCGGTTCTACCGCCATTAACAGCTTCTTGTCTTCAATTCCGAGCAAGATAGGCTGTGCCGTTTCGCGGTAGATATTCACCTTGGCGTTATAGGCAACACGTGACAAACCGTGTTTGTCCTTGATGTGCAGGCGCCGGATATTGAACTGCCCACCGCCCATATCTTCACCGGTCAGGTAACACTTGATCGCCGTGACGCGCTCGCCTGACAATTCCAGGCCACTCAGCTTGGAGAGGTTGCCCTGGGCACGTTGCAGGAACATGACAGCATCGAGGTTCGCCTGTGTCTGGACCGGATCAATATGCTCAGTTGAAACATCCGCCATAAAGTCCCCGACGAGTATCTGTCCTGGAAGCGCAGCATCGATCATGCGCGCCAGTTCAATTGTGACATCGCCAACGATGAAGTCGTGCATGGTCGGATTGAGCCCTTCGGCCTGGTGGAATTCGTAACAGGCGCCAACATGAAAACACGCCCTCAATTGCGGCACCGCCCTCGACGTGGTCTTGCCCCGTGCGATCGCGTTGTCGGCCAGAACGATATGCATGAAGTGATACAGATTAACGTTCGCTTCAAGACCGTCGTCGCGATTCCAGACATAGAAACCATCGCCACTCGATGATCGGGCGAAGTTGATGCCGACATCCTGCTCCAGCATTTTTGCATGCGCTGAATTGAGCGAGTACGACAAGCTGTTGAGCTGCGTCATCTGCTCAAACGGGGTGAGCAGGCTGAAACCAACGATATCGAACAGTGTCACGGCACGACTGGCGATGTAATTGATGCCGTAGCGACGAATCATTTTTTCGATAATCTTCGTTTCGGTCGGGTGACCGGTCAACGGTTGCCGCAATTTCAGATGCACGGGCTCGACGTCCAGAAGACGCGCTACTTTTTGCATTTGCGTCAACGACAGCTGACGTTCCCCGGAAATTAACTCGGTGATGAAATGTGCCGATATCTGCGCCTTCTTGCTGTCCTTTTGCGGAGAGGTGTACTCAGCGATCGCGTAGTGCGGCACTACGAGAATTAGGATCTGGTCGTCCAGTGGCGTCCAACTCAGAATGTTGTTCTGCCCCAGCGACCAGTGTTTGTGGAGATCACCTTCCAGGTGCACAAGGTTGCTGCGCTGACGCAAACCCATTTCCTGGGCGAGGCCGGCCAGTTGATCTAGATACGGAGAAAAGTCGGCTATTCGCCGGATGCCGGATTGCGAAAGATCGTCAAATTCCATGCGTGTGCCCAAAGCGGCTTTCGTGCGACTGCATTCTCTGCCACAGTTCGCACACAAGCGCTGGTATCGAAAGCGGAGGATACCGTCGTTCGAAAGTAATCAACTCTTATGTATTGCGCAAGTATTATTAAGAAGTGCGCGTATCTGGTTTAAATTTGAGGAAATACCTGTTGCTGCATTGTGGCGAATTTTACATAAGCCTGGCGTCGGTGGGCGTCTTGGCGGACCATGGTTAGCGCTCCGTCAATTGAAGCTGTCGCTGCCTTGCGCGACAGGCTGCAGTCCCAAATCGTGCGAACACCGATGGTCCGCTGCGCTGCGCTTGAAGAACATGCGGGTGGGGACACGCGGATTCTTGGCAAGTTCGAGTTTTTGCAGCACACAGGAACATTCAAGGCTCGCGGCGCACTTGCCGTCGTCACTAGTCTGAGCAACGGGCAACGATCGGCAGGCGTCACGGCAGTCAGTGCAGGTAACCATGCTATTGCGACGGCGTTTGCGGCACACGCTGTGGGCACGAGTGCAAAGATCGTCATGATCAGTACAGCAAATCCTGCTCGTGTTGAGGCCTGTCGCCGCTACGGTGCGGAGTTGGTCCTGGTAGACGATATTCACAAGGCATTTGACGTCGCGGAACACATCCAGAAAGATGAAGGCCGGTTTTTCGTACATCCCTTTGAAGGGCAGGAAATCGCGACAGGCACGGGAACGGTCGGGCTTGAGATTTGCGAACAATGTGACGATTTTGACGCGGTTGTCGTGCCGATAGGGGGCGGTGGCCTGATTGGCGGCGTGTCTAACGCGATAAAACAAATCAGGCCGGGCAGTGAGATCATTGGAGTGGAACCTGTTGGTGCGGATTCCATGCACAGGAGTTTTGCGGCTGGTGAACCGAGATCAATAGAAAAAGTAGGGACTATTGCCGATAGCCTGGGAGCGCCGTTTGCGATGCCGTATTCCTATTCACTGTGTAAACAGAACGTGGATCGACTGACGCTCGTCGACGACTCACAATTAAGATCTGCAATGGGGCTGCTGTTTGAGAAGATGAAACTGGCCATTGAACCTGCCTGCGCCGCCAGTACCGCAGCATTGTTCGGCCCGTTGAGGGATTCATTACGCGGCAAGACCGTTGTACTGGTCTTTTGCGGTAGCAATATCGATTGGAGTACGTTTGCCGCCCAGGCTGTTTTTGAGAATGACAGTGTTAGTTGAATCACTAAAAAGTATCGTGGGTGACCGCGGTTGGACGACCGATGCCGCCGATCTCGAACCCCACCTGACGGAGCGGCGCGGTCGGCTAAAGGGCAAGACTGCGATCATGGTTTCGCCATCGACTACAACCCAGGTGGCCGATGTTGTTCGGACTTGCGCATCCGAAGGTGTTTCGGTCGTACCTCAAGGCGGCAACACCGGGCTCTGCGGTGGTGCTATTCCCGACGACTCGGGTGAGCAGGTATTGCTGTCCTTATCGCGTATGAATCAGATTCGCAGTATCGACAAAGAGGATTCCTCGATTCTCGTCGAAGCGGGCTGCATCCTGGCCGACGTGCAAAAAGCGGCTAGCGAGTCGGGTCAGTTTTTCCCATTGAGCCTGTCCGCCGAAGGCAGCTGCCAGATCGGTGGCAACCTGTCGACCAACGCCGGCGGCATCAATGTGCTGCGCTACGGCACCGCACGGCAGCAGGTGCTCGGTCTTGAGGTGGTCCTTGCCAACGGCACCGTCTGGGATGGCCTGAGAACACTTCGCAAGGACACGGCCGGGTTTGATCTGAAGCAGCTGTTCATTGGCAGCGAAGGTACCCTTGGCATCATCACGGCAGCCACACTCAAACTGTGGCCGCACCCCGGCAACACAACAACCGTCCTGGCGGCACTCGACGCACCTGGGAAAGCGGTCGAATTGCTAGCGCAGCTTCGTGAGGAAATGGGAGGCAACGTCCAGGCTTTTGAGCTGATGTCGGACCGATGCATGCGATTCGTCACCCGCAATATTCCGGACGTGAGAATGCCGTTTGACGATGATCATCCCTGGTTTGTCTTGTCCGAGGTCGACGCACGCGGCGATCCCGAAGGACTCGAGAATAGTCTGATGCGGCTTTTCGATGGAGGCCTTGTCGAGGACGTGGTCATCGCCAAGAACCAGGCGGAATCGGATGAGCTGTGGCGGCTGCGGCATTCCATTTCCGAGGCTCAAAAGCCCGAAGGTGCCAATCTCAAGCATGATATCTCGGTGCCAACGGGGCGCATTGCCGAGTTCCTTGTCGAGGGTGACCGTCTCATACGCAAAATGATGCCAACGGCACGGCTGGTCGCGTTTGGCCACGTGGGTGACGGCAATCTGCACTATAACGTTGCCCAGCCAGTGGGCGGCGACGGTGAGGCGTTTCTCAATGAGGGATTGGCACTTACCGAGGCAATCTATGACCTCGTCGCGTCAATGAAGGGCAGCTTCAGTGCCGAACATGGCGTCGGCCTTTTCAAGAAGCCCTATCTGGAGCGTTATAGGGGCGGCGCCGAGATCTCACTAATGCGCACTATCAAGAGCGCCCTGGACCCTGAAAACACTCTAAATCCTGGCAAGGTAATCTGACGACCAGTTCCGCGTGCAGAATCGACCCAGACGGTAGAATCCTTACAGATATGAGTGCTGAATCCGACAAAATTCACGACTCGCTCGTTGCACAGCTGTCGAGCTTCGACTCGCGGCTCGATACGAAGGGCGATGACGTTGCCATGCTTTCCGAAATCCAGGACGGTATCGGCAAGCTGTTGTCCGGCAACGGTGGCAGTGAGGCCGAGATCAGGCGGGTTCTTCAGGAGCGGTATGAAAGCGGGGAACTGCGCAAAGAGACGTTCCAGCTCGTCAAGTCAATGCTGGATCGATTCGTGACCGAGCAGACACCGACAAGTCCGAGTCTGGACGATCCAATGGGCCGAATAGAGCCGAGCATGGGTGCGAAACCTGTACCGAATCCAACACCCAGGCCGGCAACCCAGCCGGCACCTGCGGACGATTCCATGAGCTCGACCATCGTGCTCCCGGACACGCCGCTGACGCACCCTGATTTGGCGGATGACCGGGTGCAGATTGGGTCGGTTCTGCGGGATCGATTCATGCTGCAGGAACGCGTGTCGGGCGGCAGCATGGGGGTAGTCTACAAAGCGCTTGATCGCCGGCTCGCTGAAGCAGATTCGGAGTTCCCGTGCGTGGCGATCAAGATACTCTCACCGAAGTTCTCGCAGAGTGGGATTGCGTTGCGAGCGCTTCAGCAGGAGGCGGCCAAAGGGCGTTGCCTCGTACACCCGAATATCGTTCGATTCATCGATCTGGATCGGGACGATGATCTGAACTTCATTGTCATGGAATGGCTTGAGGGGCGAACCCTGGCAGACATTCTGGACTCCCCCGACGCAAAGAGCATCGACCTCGACCGTGCATTTGCGATAGTCCGCCAGGTTGGCAAGGCGCTCGACTACGCACACCGTTGTGGCATCGTTCATGCGGACGTCAAACCAGGCAATATCATGATCATGCCGAATGGCGATGCGAAGTTATTCGACTTCGGCGTCGCCCGCGTTCGGCAGAAGCAACTGGACAAGGACCCGGATTTTGATCCGGGCATACTTGGCCTGCTGACGCCGGCCTACTCGAGCATGCAGGTACTCACCGGTAATAAACCGACGCCGTCTGACGATGTATTTTCCCTTGCATGCCTGATGTACCGACTGATTGCCGGGTACCGTGTTTTTGGTCCTCGTAATGCAGCAGAGGCGGCCGAAGAGGGAATGAAGCCGCAGCGTCTGGATAAACTCAGCGACGCCAATTGGCGAGTACTCAAAAAGGCGTTGTCGTATTCGCGCGTAGCGCGTTTCGAATCGATGGCTGATTTCATCGATGCCCTGAATGTTGAGGCGGCCGCGTCAATTACCGTAGACATACCGGCACCCGAGCGCTTTGCCGATCTTGTTGAGGAACGCAGAGGCCCGGGGCGCGCCCTGTTTGGCCTTGTCATAATGATTGGTCTCGCCGCCGTGGTCGGCAACCAGATGGGGCTGCTTGATCCTTACAAAGAGCGCTTCGGACTGCAGAAAGCGCAGCAGATTCCCGAGGAATCGGCAATCGTCGAACTGCCGGCACCAGAACTGCTAATCGAAGAGGCGCCTCCGGAAGTGGCGCCGGTGATCGAGGGACTACCGGTTGATGAGCCTGTTGCAGAACCCGCCGCAACGGAGATGGCCGTCGAGGAAGAGCTGCTCGAACCCCAGGAAGCTATTGTGGTGCCGGAGCCAGAGGCAATTTTCGAGCCTCTTGTCGACTTTTCCCAACTACCCCCACCGACCACCGAGCTGAGTCTGGCAACGGACGGAAATAGCCCGGAATCGGTAACCGTAAGGATACGCGAGAATGGTCGAACGGCATCGGTTGACCTCGTGCGAGATAGCGTCGAGTTCCCGATGACACTCCGGCTCGAAGAGGTTGGCTTTAGTGGCAACCGATCGCCGTGGGTATCTGGCCAATACGAATTTTCAGACAACGGTTTCATCGAATTTCCGGTCGGGCAGGATCGTGTGCGGGTCACGGTGTCGATGACTGCCGATTCCACGCGTGAGGCTGATCAGCAAGCTACGCTGCGCGTTCGCGAGGCAGACTCCGCTACCTCAGAACTTGCCATCATCAATGTGATCCTCGAAGACGATGATCAGCGCGCCTTTGAAGCCACGCTGCCCGCGAATACAGTCGCGTTCGCAACGAGCCAGGTCTCTGTCAACGAGCAGGACCCGGCTGTGCAACTCGATATCCTGCGTTTCAATCCCGATAGCACGTCACTGGTTGTTAGTTTTCGGCTGCGCGACATCACGGCAACCCAGGGCGAGGACTATTTCGCGCCCGGTGGATCCACCGTCGAATTTGGCCCGGGCCAACGCGCCACGCGCCTGCTGATTCCGCTGGTGCAGGACTCCGAGTACGAAGACAACGAAGCCTTCATCGTCGAATTGTCAGTCGGGGATTCATTGCCCGGCAGTAGCGGCCTTCACCGAGTCGCTGTTCTGATTCGCGACGACGACCAGTAAGTATTCAGCCAGCCCCAATTCGTTGCTAGACTGCCGCTGTTCTCCAAACAGGGCAATCATCATGGAAGAAAAAGAACTGCGACGCTATTCGCGCGTCGTTGTCGACGGCGATGAACAGGCATCCAGTCGCGCCATGCTGCGCGCCGTTGGATTCTCTGATGAAGATTTCAAGCGTCCGCAGATCGGCATAGCGTCGACGTGGGCAATGACGACCCCCTGCAACATGCACATAAATGATCTCGCTGCCGAGGCGGCCGACGGTGCGAACAAAGCCGGCGGCAAAGGCGTCATATTCAATACCATCACAATCTCTGATGGGATTTCGATGGGCACGCCCGGCATGCGCTATTCACTGGTTTCACGAGAGATCATTGCGGACTCAATTGAAGCCGTAACGGCCGGTGAGGGCTTTGACGGCCTCGTCGCAATCGGTGGCTGCGACAAAAATATGCCAGGCTGCATCATGGCCATGGCAAGACTCAATCGACCTTCGATATTCGTCTATGGCGGGACCATCAGGCCTGGCGCGAAACGACGCGACATCGTTTCCGTTTTCGAGGCGGTTGGCGCCAAATCCAGCGGCAAGATCGACGATGAGGAACTCCTTGACGTTGAACGCACGGCAATTCCCGGGCCGGGGGCTTGTGGCGGCATGTACACGGCGAACACGATGGCGTCGGCTATCGAAGCGCTGGGCATGAGCCTCGCAAACAGTTCTGCACAGGAAGCCATATCGGAACAAAAGGTCGATGATTGCCGGCAGGCCGGAGAGGCAGTCCTGAACCTGATTCGGGAGGACATAAAGCCACTCGATATCATGACCCGCGAGGCATTCGAGAACGCGATTGCGGTTGTGATCGCGCTGGGAGGTTCGACCAACGCGGTGTTGCACCTGGTCGCGATGGCCCGCGAGGCAGACGTGCCCCTGACTATCGATGATTTCACGACAATCGGTGCGCGTACGCCGTTGCTGGCAGACCTGAAGCCGAGTGGCAAATACCTGATGTCCGAACTTATTGAAATCGGCGGCATACAACCGCTCATGAAACGCATGCTTGATCGCGGTTTGTTGCATGGCGATTGTCTGACTGTAACCGGTAAGACGCTTGCGGAGAACCTGGCAGATGTCGAGGACTACCCGGCGGGCCAGGACGTCATTCGCGACTTCGACAACCCGATCAAGCCTGACAGTCACCTTGCCATCCTGTACGGCAACCTGGCGCCTGAGGGAGCCGTCGCTAAAATCACAGGCAAAGAGGGTCTGCGTTTTGAAGGGACAGCAAGTGTTTACCATTCCGAGGAGGAAGCGCTGCAGGCAATCCTGGACGGTGATATCCAAGCGGGTCACGTCGTTGTTATTCGCTTCGAGGGGCCGAAAGGCGGCCCGGGGATGCGTGAGATGTTGAGCCCGACCGGCGCCATCATGGGTAAGGGGCTCGGCGCTGATGTTGCATTGATAACAGACGGTCGCTTTTCCGGCGGCAGCCATGGATTTGTAGTTGGGCATGTCACGCCGGAAGCCGCGGTTGGCGGACCCATAGCGTTGATTGAAGATGGGGACACCATCGTAATTGACGCGGAAGCGAAGCAAATCTCACTGAGTATCAGTGACGAGGAGATGGCCACCAGGAGGCAGGCATGGAAGCGGCCTGCGTCGCCGGTAAAGACCGGGGCACTGGCCAAGTATCGCAATGAAGTCTCTTCGGCGTCGGAGGGCGCGGTAACGATTCCGCCCCCTTGGGACGACTAGAGACTTGACCTTTTCGGGCTGATTCGCTCTACTGGCCGGATGCGATTTTCTGTCACCCACGTAATGTGCCAACACATCGACACGATCGATGCGAAAAAACACATAAAATATATGGCGCGCCAGAGGTGCGTGGGTGCGAATGGCAATAGTACCGACTAGTAATAAAGTCCGGACATTGTCAACGAACCCGCGAGGTGCATCCTGGCGGGTTTTTTTTTGCCTATAAGAACGGTTGAGCGGGAAGATGGACGAAAGACTGACAGAAGCGGATTTTGCCGACAGCGTATCGCTGGGTGCCTCGACGGAAATTGCGGACTCACCCTGGGTCATTATGAAATTTGGCGGCACCAGTGTCTCGAGCGCCGAGAACTGGAAGACTATTGCCCGGCTAATTCGTAATCGGCTGGACGATGGCCTCAGACCCGTCGTGGTGCACTCTGCGCTGGCCGGCGTTTCCAACCGACTCGATAAATCACTGAAAGAAGCCGCTGCAGGAACCAAGACAGAGGAACTCGCGGCAATACGGGCGCAGCACTACGACCTTGCTAAAGCACTCGACGTCGATGGGCCGCAATTGCTCGACGTAA
>WTCH01000118.1 GCA_013138675.1 Woeseiaceae bacterium
GTCGGCAAAGTCTTCAAAGTGACTGATGGTCTGCACGTCAAACAGGCTGTAGAACAGCTGTCGAGTGCGGACTGCGATCCCGGCAAGGCAGGCAAATATATGCAGTACCTGGATGCATCCTTCGACCGCATCGCTACAGTGCATGCTGAGGCGATGGATGACCTGAGGATTGTTGCTTCGCAGGCGCGGCAGGTTGAGGGCATTCTCTCAGATCAGGAAAAATTCACGAATGTTGCCCCGGTGACGGAGAACCTCGTCGTTGATGAGGTCATCGAAGAGGCCGCTATGGTCATTCCCAGGGATGCGCCGACAGAGATCGACATCGAGGTTGACGATGGTCTGACTGCCTACCGTGTGCGCGCGCACCGGGTCGGGCTGTTGCAGGTCCTGAGCAACCTGATGCTGAACGCCTACGAGTCCATCGAGCGCGCGAAAAGCGCCGAAGGAAGAATATCGCTATCCGCTAAAAACACAGTTGTCGACGACACGGAAATGGTGCAACTAACTGTTAGCGACAACGGCACCGGGTTCGACGAAGACGTGCGTAACAAGATTTTTCAACGCGGCTTCACCTCAAAGTCGGACGGTGACTTCACGGGATTGGGACTGCATTGGTGTGCCAATGCAGTCGCAGGCATGGGCGGACGGATCTTTGCTGACAGCCAGGGCGAAGGGCGCGGCGCCGAATTTCATGTACTGCTGCCGGCAGCACAGGGAGGTTGAGTATGAGCACTCACCACCAGGACGAGCACATTCGTGTACTCATCGCCGATGATGATGAGTACATCCTTCAGGCCTATCGTGAGGCATTCTCGGACACAGAATCAACGCAGGAAATGCGTGCACTCGATGCGCTAGCCGCCGAGTTATTTGAGTCGAGCCACGTTGCTGACGACGAACCACATTTTGACGTCGTCGCCTGCAGCCAGGGCAATGACGCTATCGACCTTGCGAAGCGGGCTGCCAACGACGGGCAGCCATTTGATGTCGTCATTCTTGATGTGCGCATGCCACCGGGAATCGATGGGGTTGAGGCAGGCTGCCAGATTCGTGATCTGGATCCGGACGTCGAGATCGTATTCGTCACGGGTTTCTCCGACATGCCACTCGAAGAGTTGCAGCGTCGTGTACCACCGCCAATAAGGCTGCATTACTTCAACAAGCCACTGTCGTTCTCGCAGCTTGCTCACGACGTTGCGTCCTTCGTACGTGAGCACTGAGTCGTTGCGATGATGGACTTGAATGAAAAAATCACTAACCGAATACTCGTCGTCGATGACGATGCGTTGCTCATTGACGAATACCTGCGATGTCTCGGCGCAGACTACGAACCTGATAGTGCGACGACCACACTGACCGAACTCGAGAAGGTCCTGTTTGGCGACGAAGTAGATGAAAGTGGCGCCGTCCGGTTTATGGTCGAGACTCGCAACCAGGGCGAATTGGCCGTAGAAGCCGTCGAAGATGCCATCAAGACGGGCAAGAAATACTTGATCGTATTTCTCGATATTCGCATGCCTCCGGGCATGGACGGCATTGAAGCCGCGAAACGCATTCGCAAGCTCGACCCCGACGTCAACATCGTAATCGTCACGGGCTCAGTCAGCGCAGAGATCGACAATCTCGACGCGGAAGTTCCACCCGCAGACAAGATCTTTTTCTTCAAGAAGCCGTTCCACGCAGCCGAGTGCCGGCAACTGGCGGCGGCACTGTGTGGCAAGTGGCATGCAGACATGGCGCTCAGGCGTGCGAATGAGGAACTCGAGCAACGCGTTGACGAACGAACTGCGGCGCTGCACAAGCTCGCTTACTACGACCCCGTAACACGACTGCCGAATCACATTCTGTTGCTTGATGAACTGCAGGCGATGATCGATAAGTCAGAAGACAGCAACGGTGACTCGGTCGTCGTGCTGCTCGACATTGAGCGTTTCAGCTTTCTCAATGAGACGATGGGATATGACGCTGGCACAGAGCTGTTGCGCTCGGTAGGCAATCGCCTTAGCCGCGCACTGTGCGAAGAGCGGAAGGGCTCGCGCGCGGTAATCGGACGTTTCGGTGCCGATGAGTTCGCGGTCCTGATGCCGGGCGTCGAGAACGACACCGCGATTCGCGAGCTGGCCGAGCAGGTTAAGGAGTTGGTGGAAGAACCGTTCCTGATCAACGGCCGCGACATCTTCCTGAAAGCGAGTATCGGCGTAGCGTGGCACCCAGTTCACGGGCGTGATGCAAAACTCATTTTCCGTTGCGCCGAAGCTGCGCTGCACCGATCGATGCGCAGCCTGGACGCCGGGATCACCTATTACCACAGCGAAATGCGCTACCGGGCGCGGCACAAGTTCGACATGGAGGCCGAGTTCCGCAGTGCGATTGAGAACGGCCAGATCAAAGCGTTTTATCAGCCGCAGCAGAGCATCAAGACCGGTGAACTGGCGGGTGTCGAGGCACTGGCGCGCTGGATCCGCACGGATGGCACCGTAGTAATGCCGCAGGATTTCATTCCCCTCAGCGAAGAGATGGGCGTCTCGGATCTGATGTTCGAGACGATCCTGACCGATGTCTGCAATGAAGTTGCGGGTTGGCGTGATGGTGGCGGTTGGGATGTACCGGTGAGCGTCAACTTGTCGGCACATCAGCTTCGAAACTCAGACCTCGTTAGCCTGGTGAAGAAAATCCTGGCGCGCAAATCGGTTGATCGCAAGCTGATCAACCTGGAGCTCACTGAAACGGCCTTGCTTGAAGACTTGACGATCGCGCGGCCGATCCTGAATGACCTCTCAAAGTTCGGGGTTGGAATTCACATTGATGACTTCGGTACCGGCTATTCGTCACTGAGTTATCTTGCCGAATTGCCCGTCAAGACGTTGAAGATCGATCGCACATTCATCTCGAAACTCGTCGACTCCGAATCCAATACGCGTGTCGTGCAGGCAATCATAGCCCTCGGCAAGGCAATGCAGCTTGGAATCGTTGCTGAAGGTGTCGAGACAGACCAGCAATACGCGTTGGTGAGAAAGCTCGGTTGCGATCTCGTGCAGGGTTTCTTCATAGCCAAACCTATGGCGGCTGATCGCTTTCGCCGCTGGTGTGACGGGCACGAGGACACCCAAAGCCTGAAACACGGCTCGACCGTCGTCGGCATCGATACCGCCCGAACCTGATATTTGATCGTCATGCTTGTTGGAGCCCGCCTCCGCGGGCGATTTGCTATGCTTGCGCCCAACAATAATAAGTGGGGCACTCCATGCAAAAGCGCGGCGTCAACATTGATTCGCTCGCCCTGATCTTCAGCTTTATCCTTTTCGCTCAGCTTCTTTCCTACGTCGTTCCGCAAGGTACGTTTGACCGCGTGCCTTATCCGGACAATCCGAATCGCTCTATGGTGGTTGCGGGAACCTATGAGACGGTCGGCGCCGAGGAAGAGGTCAGTCTGCCGGCCTGGTATTTTCTTGAGGGCATCACGAAGGGCCTCGCGGATGCGCAGGACATCATATTTCTCATTTTCATCGTCGGTGGTGTTATCGAGATTCTGCGCAGGACCGGGGCGATCGATGCGGCACTGCATCGCTCTGTGCATCATCTCGGTCACAGTCCGTGGATTTTAATCCTCGGGTGTTTCGTGATGTTTAGCCTCGGCTCCTTCACGATCGGAATGGGTGAGGAGTATGTCCCGCTCATACCCATCATTGTCACCATGACGCTCGCGATGCGCATGGATGCCGTCGTCGCGATGGGTATGGTGTGGGTGCCTTACGGCATCGGTTGGGGTTGCGCAGGCATCAATCCGTTCGGTGTGCTTATCGCACAGAACATCGCGGGCGTGCCACTGACATCCGGCTGGGAAGCGCGGCTTGTCATGATGTTCGTGTTCCTCGCTCTTGGCTTCCATCACGTCTATCGCTACGCGATGAAAGTTCAGAAGGACCCGTCAGCGAGCTACGTTGCCGATATCGACTACAGCTCCGGCTTCGAAACGCCCGATGACATCCGGATGACACGGGCTCGCATCGCTATTCTCATCGTGTTCTTGCTCGGGCTTGTATTTTTTGTCTGGGGCGCATCAAACCACCACTGGTTCATCGTGGAATTGAACACCATTTTCTTCGGAATTGGTCTGATTGCTGCACTTATTGCGCGCATGGGGCCAGGTGAGGTCAGCCGGACTTTTCTGGAAGGCTGCGCCAAGATGACCGCACCGGCGCTGATCGTCGGCTTTGCCCGCGCGATCGCCGTGGTGCTTGAAGACGGGCAGATCATTGACTCAATCGTGATGTCGATCGCGGGTGCACTGGAAGGTTTTCCCGCAGATGTCGCTGCTGTCGGCATGCTCATCGTACAGTCGCTGACGAACTTCTTTATTCCGTCGGGCACAGGTCAGGCATTCGTTACGATGCCGATCATGTCGCCGCTGGCGACGCTGACGGGCGTGCCGCAACAGACCGCTGTATTGGCATTCCAGTTCGGCGATGGTTTTACCAACATGATTGTGCCGACCAGCGCACTGGTCATGGGTGCGCTGGCGTTGGGCAAAGTGCCGTACACGGCCTGGTTCCGGTTCGTTGGTCCGTTGATGTTGAAGATCCTCGCATTGGCAGCGGTGTTTATCGTGCTTTCGGTCCACTTTGGTGAAGCCGTTGGCCTTGTGTCTTAAAGGCGTTCGTGTTGTCGACCTGACAACGGTCATCATGGGGCCGCTTGCGACCCGCATGCTGGCCGACATGGGTGCCGACGTCATCTGGGTCGAATCGCCTGACGGTGACGTACTCAGGGACTACGAACCCATGCGCAACCCAAAAATGGGCGCGTTCAGCATGAGTGTGAGTCGCAACAAGCGCAGCGTGGTTCTGGACCTTAAAACCGAGGCGGGTTGCGAGGCGCTGCGTGAATTGATTGCGACAGCGGATGTGTTTGTCACAAATATTCGCCGCAAGGCTATAAAGCGTCTCGGCTTTGATGAAGACAAGGTGAGAGAAGTTCGGCCGGACATTGTCTACTGCATGGCAAATGGTTTCGGCAGCGGCGGACCGAATGCTGACAAGACGGCCTACGATGACGTCATTCAGGCGGCGTCGGGACTGGCATCGACATTTGCCTGGAACGGCGAACCGCAACTCGTGCCGAGCATCCTGGCGGACAAGGTTGCCGGCGTCCACGTTGCCTTCGCTATTGCAGCAGCACTGTTCGACAGGGCACGCAGCGGCAAGGGTGCGACGCTCGAAATTCCGATGGCTGAGACGATGGCCGCGTTCAACCTCGTCGAACACCTCGGCGGACAGACTTTCCGGCCGCAGCACGGTGACTTCAGTTACAGCCGCATTCGTACGCCACATCGGCGACCACGCCGTACGCAGGATGGCTGGATCGTCATACTGCCGTACAGCACCGACAACTGGCATCGGTTCTTCGAGTTTGCAGGGCAACCCGAGCTCAAGCATGACGAGCGTTTTGCTTCAGGCGGCGAACGCATCAAGCATTCTGATGAGTTGTACGGGTTGCTTGATGACATCGTGAAGACGAAAACAACGTCGGAGTGGCTGGACTTCTGTGACGAGCATTCCATTCCTGCGTCGGAGATCGTCGACCTTGAGAAGATTGGCGAGCATCCGCACTTCGCGGCCGTCGGTTTGTTGCAGGAGGACGAGCACCCGACTGAGGGCGCGTATCGCTACGTGCGCGACCCGATTCTTGTCGACGGAGAGATTGCTCCGATACGGCACCATTCGCCGCAACTTGGCGCAGATACGAAAGAGGTCATGCGAGAACTCGGTTGGGATGACGAACGAATCAAGGATTTGCTTGACTAGGTTGGTCTGTCTTGTGGGAGCGGCTTCAGCCGCGACTCCGATACCAGGTAACCCCTTTATCATCGGTCTCGGCAGCGAGCTCGCCGTCGTCGATCAGGTAGTTCAAGTGCGCGAGCGACTCACCCGTTGCCATCATTAGCTTGCTGTCGGTAATCCGGGTCCTGAATAGCGCAGGAAATGCATCGACGGCGCGGCGCGGCTCCTTGCAATGCTCCAGCAGCTTCTCGAGGCCGATGACATGTTCGTCAACCAGCGCATCGAGTCGTTCGTGCGCGCCACGAAAGGGTTTGCCGTGGGCTGGGAGAACGAGGACGTCCTCTGGCAATGACGCTTTCAAGGTCCGTAAAGAACTGAGCCAGTCTTTGAGTGGGTTGGCCTTCGGTTCTGTAGGATACACGCTGACATTGGACGAAATCGTCGGCAGTAGCTGGTCTCCTGACACGAACAGGTTGCGTTCTGCATCAAGAAAGCACGCATGCTCGGGTGAGTGACCGCGACCCACCAGCACATCCCAGGTGTGCCCTGCGAATGTCAGGCGATCGCCTTCGATCAGTCGCTTGTAGGCCTCAGGCAGTGGCGCGACGAATTTGCCGAACATGCCGAACATTTCCTCGTAGCGATGCATCGCCTCGGCTGGAAATCCGGCGGCATGGTAGAAACCCGTGCCTTCTTCCGGCGCGTTGCGACCGGTGTCGGCAACGAGAATGCGACACAACAGGTACTCGTCGCGCGTCATCCACAAATCGATTTTGAACTCGTCAGTTAGCCAGCCGGCGCAGCCAACATGGTCGGGGTGCATGTGTGTGACAACAACGTGATTGATCGGTTTGTCACCCATGACACCGTCAATCGTGTTCTTCCATACCTTCCGGCTGACCTTCGAATCAATCCCGGTGTCGACAACCGCCCAGCCGTCATCGTCTTCAAGTAGCCAGAGGTTTATGTGGTCGATCGCAAAGGGCAGTGGCATGCGCAGCCACTGGATGCCGTCTGCGACCGGCATCGTCGTGCCGCTCTCAGGCTTTGCATCAAATTCGTAGCGAATCGTCATTGGCTGACAGTTTACTTGTTCGTAGCAAGAACGGATCGCACGTCTTCAATCGCCTGGTCTTTGACCGGACCGTAACCGCGAATGTCCATGTAGGACGCGAAGATCTCGAGAATTCGATTCGCATTGCTGTCACTGAGCGTTGGCAACAGCTCATCAACCCGATCCTCGAATTCCCTGATGAGTGCACGCTCGGTGCGGCGATCTGCCGACAGGCCAAACACATCGAGCTTCGTACCGCGTAACCCGCGCATCTTCGCCAGCAATTTCAGCAGTGGCACGGTTCCCGCGCCGAATTCCATCTTCCGTGGCCGGCCACGTCCATCCTTCTTGCGACTGAGCAGCGGCGGCGCCATGTGGAAGCGAACCTTGGCCTTGTCGCCGTACGATTCGCGAATCGATTCCAGGAATCCGGTCTGTGTATGCAGCCGTGCGACTTCGTACTCGTCCTTGTAGCTAAGCAACTTGAAGTAGCTCTTCGCGATGGCTTCCGTAAGTTCATCGCTGCCGCCGTCAGCGTCACGGACCCGTTGTACGAGCGACGCGTAGCGATCAGCCAATGCCTGGTTCTGGTAGTCGACGAGAAAATTTGCGCGGCGAGCGATGACGTCATCGAGCGGCTCTTCGCAGGAACCCGCCCCAGCGGGCGATATCCTGGCGGCCATGGCTTCCGGGTTCACGGCGGCGACCCGGCCCCAGTCAAACGCGTTCTTGTTTTTCTCAATCTCAACACCGTTGAGTTCGATCGCGCGCTTGAGGGCATCAAGCGAAACCGGTACGAGACCTTTTTGCCACGCACATCCCAGCATCATGACGTTCGCGTAGATCGTATTGCCAAGCAGTTCTTCGGCTAGCGCATTGGCGTCCAGGGTCGAGAGATTATTTTCACCAACGATGCGACCAATGGCGGCGATGCGCTCCCCAGCCTGCATGTTTGCATCGCGGTGTTTGACGAAATCGGCCGTGGTCATTTCCGCGGTATTCACAACTGCCCGCGTGCGACCGTTGCTGTAGGCCACAGACGCCCTGGGTGACGAGCTGACAACGAGGTCACAGCCAATCAATGCGTCCGCCCGGGCTTTCTCGATGCGTACCTGGTTAATATTGGCGGGTTCGTCGGCGATGCGAATGTAACTAATGACCGTGCCGAATTTCTGCGCGAAGCCCATGAAATCCAGAACGCTCGCACCTTTGCCTTCGAGGTGTGCAGCCATTGTGATCAGCTGGCCGACCGTAACCACACCCGTGCCACCCACGCCTGTGACGAGCACGTCGAAGCAGTCCTCGATCGATGGCAAATCGGGATCGGGAAGGTCGGCCAATTCCTCGGCAAGTCCGGCGTCGCCGTCCGATGCTGCCTGGGCCAGGACTGGCTCTCCCTCGACGGTGACAAAACTCGGGCAAAATCCGTTGACGCAGGAATAGTCCTTGTTGCAGTTGTTCTGGTTGATCTGCCGCTTGCGGCCAAACGGGGTTTCTTTCGGAATGACGGAAAGGCAATTCGACTCGGTCGAACAATCGCCACAACCTTCGCAAACGAGGTCGTTGATGACGACAAACTTCTTGGGGTCGACAAGCTTGCCGCGTTTCCGACGCCTGCGTTTTTCCGTTGCGCAAGTCTGTGCATAGATGAGCACGGTCACACCGGCGATATCACGTAGCTCGCGCTGGATGGCATCGAGGTCTCTGCGATGATTGATCGTCGTGCCGGCCGGGTAGTCGCCCTCGTTGTACAGTTCGGGCTCGTCGGACACCAGGGCGATTCTCTGCACGCCTTCGGCGCGCACTGAACTCGCAATTGAAGATACCGATATCGGACCGTCGACCGGTTGTCCGCCCGTCATCGCCACAGCATCGTTGAACAATATTTTGAACGTGATGTTCGTGTTAGCTGCGACCGCTTGTCGGATTGCAAGTGACCCGGAGTGGTAGAACGTACCGTCGCCCAGGTTCTGGAAAATGTGCCGGCCGCCGTTGAATTTGGATCGCGTGATCCAGTTGACGCCTTCGCCGCCCATCTGGAGCAGGCCTTCGGTATCGCGATCCATCCAGCTCGCCATGAAATGGCAGCCTATGCCGGCCAATGCACTCGAGCCTTCGGGTAATCGCGTCGAGGTGTTGTGAGGGCAACCGGAGCAGAAGTAGGGCATGCGATTCGCCCCGTCGAACTTGATGATGTTCGAGCCATCGGTGAGCAGTTGTTCTGCGCGAGCTGTCATGTTCAGGCCCATGAACTCGGCATCGAGTCGGCGTGCAACGATCTGCGCGAGTTGCACAGGCGTCAGCTCGCCGGTCCAGGGCACGAGCCGCATACCGTCGTCATCCTGCTTGCCGACCATTCTTTTTGGCTTCCTGCCCGGGTAGTCGTAAAAGTACTCTTTGAACTGACTCTCGATGATGCCGCGCTTCTCTTCGACAACGAGAACTTCGTGCTTGCCTTGCACAAAATCGAGCGCACCGTGCGGCTCCAGCGGCCACACCATGCCGACCTTGTAGACGTCGAGACCAATACGTTCTGCCTCGGTCTGATCGATACCAAGCATGCGCAGCGCTTCCATCAGGTCGAGATGTGCCTTGCCTGTCGTGACGATGCCGTAACGTGCCCTGGGAACGTCGAAGACCTTGCGATCGATCGGGTTCGCAGCGGCGAAAGCAAGTGTCGCCGCCTTCTTCGCCTCGAGTCGTTCCTCGATTTGCGGTCCGGGCAGGTCAGGCCAGCGGTAATGAAGCCCGCCAGGCGGAATCTCAAAATCAGGTACGACAAATTGCGGATACGCGGGGAGTTCGACGGACATTGCCGATTCGACCGTTTCCGAAATGGCCTTGAAACCCACCCACATGCCGGAGAATCGCGATAGCGCGATGCCGTACAAACCGAATTCGAGGAACTCGGCGACGTTAGCCGGATTCAGGTGCGGCATCATGAATGTCAGGAACGCGACGTCAGATTGGTGCGGCATCGAAGAGGACACGCAGCCGTGATCGTCGCCGGCGACAACGAGTACGCCGCCAAGTGGGGAACTGCCATACGCATTGCCGTGTTTGAGTGCATCGCCGGCACGGTCGACGCCGGGGCCTTTGCCATACCAGATGCCGAATACGCCATCGACGGTCTTGTGGGGGTCAGTCTCGACCTGTTGTGAGCCGAGTACCGCAGTCGCCGCAAGGTCTTCATTGACGGCCGGCAGGAATTCGATCTGGTTTTCGTCAAGGAACGAGCCGGCTCGCCATAGCTCCTGGTCGACTGCACCCAGTGGAGAACCCCTGTAGCCAGAGACGAAGCCCGCAGTGTTCAATCCCGCCGCACGATCGAGCGTGCGCTGCATTAGCGGAATGCGGACGAGTGCCTGGGTGCCGGTAAGGAACACACGGCCGGATTCGCGGCGGTAACGGTCGATGAGCTCGTAGTTATCGAGTGGGTATTGGGGAATACTGCGGGAGGGAGTCGCCATGTCGGGTATTAAATCCTAATTGCAGCGAAAAGGGGCACCAAATATCCCGGAATCACAACAAAAAACAGCAAAATAACCCAAAAACTGACCTAAAAATGGTAGAATTAACCAGTATTGTGGGCTCTGGAGAAACAAATGCTCGGTGTTAAGGATCGACGCATACTTGCCGAGTTGCAGCGCGACAGCCGCCTGACCAATCAGGAGCTCGCTGACAAGGTCGGGATGTCGAGTTCCGCGACCTGGCGGCGAGTCAAGAGCCTCGAAGAAGAGGGCGTAATACTGCGCTACACGGCCATTGTTGATCCGAAGAAGGCCGGCTTTGGCCTGGCGTCGATGGTGCACGTGTCGCTCGCGCGCCACGAGCAAACACATGTCGAACACTTCGTTCGCGAGGTGCTGCAACACCCCGAGGTGCTTGAGTGCTTCGCAACAAGCGGTGAGGCCGATTTTCATTTACGTGTGGTTGTCGAAGATATCGACGCCTACAATACATTTCTCGACAACTTCATTTTCCGCCTGCCGGGTGTATCGCAGGTGCGTTCCAATATCGTCCTAAAAGAGATCAAGGCGGACACCGCGTTGCCATTCAAATGAAAAAGCCGTCGCTCTATTCCTTGGCCAGACTGTCTTCCGAGCTGAAGCGTCGCAGGGTCTACCCGGTCATCGCGGCCTATGCGGTAGTGGCGTTCATCTTGCTGCAAATCGGTGAGATTACGTTCGGGCCGCTGGGACTGCCGAATTGGGTAATGGTTAGCCTGATTGTTGTTGTTATTGTCGGGTTCCCGATCACTGTCGTGCTCGCCTGGATATTCGATATCACGCCGGGCGGTATCCGCCGCACTGGCGATTCAGTGGCATCGGAAGACCGGCCTTCGATCGCGGTGCTGCCATTCGTCGACATGAGTCCGGAGCAGGATCAGGGCTATTTCTGCGAAGGGGTCGCCGAGGAGATTCTCAACGCGCTGACGAAGATCCAGCAATTAAGTGTGGCGGCGCGCTCGTCATCGTTCCAATACAAGGCCGGTGCTGGCGATGTTCGTGAGATTGGTAAGGAGCTTGGCGTCAAGGCAATACTCGAAGGCAGTGTGAGGAAGTCCAACAATCACCTGCGGGTAACGGCGCAGCTCGTGAAGGCATCGGATGGATACCATTTGTGGTCAAAGACATTCGATGAAGAAATGAAGGACGTCTTCGCAATCCAGGACGAGATTGCAACGAGCATTGCGAGCGCGTTGCTGGAGACGCTGGCGTCAAGCGAACAGCTGGCTATCCATACAACATCGACGAGCGACGTTAGTGCGTATGAGTACTATCTGCGCGGACGTCAGTTCTTCAAGCGGTTTCGAAAAATGGATATCGAGTACGCGATACAGATGTTTCGCGAGGCGATCAACATCGACGAAGAATTTGCCCTGGCGTGGGCGGGCTATGCTGACTGCCATTCGTTCCTGATCATGTATGTGGATCCACAATCCAACGGCAGGGGCGAGGCGAACAAGGCCAGCAAGCGCGCGCTCGAACTTAGCCCCGATCTCGCCGAAGCCCATGCGTCACGGGGGCTGGCTTGCCTGGTGTGCGAGGAGTTTGACGGCGCCGAATTAGAATTCATAAAAGCGATCGAACTGAATCCCAATTTATTCGAGGCTTATTACTACTACGCCCGAACACAGTTTCATCGTGGTGACATGCAATCGGCTGCAGAATTGTTCAAAAAAGCGGCCGAGGTCGATCCGACGGACTACCAGTCGCGTTGTTTACGGGCACGGATACTGAGCGGTGAAGGCAGGAGCGAAGAAGCCATTGCAGAGGCGAAGGACGCCGTCGCTGTCATCGATAACCACATCAAGTGGAATCCTGACGATTCGCGGGCGTTTCATCTGGGCGCCGGTTCGCTGCTCGTGTTGGGCGAAATCGAACGGGCGAAGCGTTGGTTACACCGCGCTATCGAAATCGCCCCCGATGATTCAGTCGTTCTTTACAACGTCGCATGCAATCTCTCGACGCTGGGCGAGACGGACGAAGCGCTGGATTACCTGGAGAAGGCCGTAGAACACGGTGCTGTCAGTGCGGCATGGATGCGAAATGACGAAGATCTGGCCAACCTGCGTGACATTCCCAAATTCGCCAAATTGCTGCAGCGCGTCGAACAATCCTAGAGCCCTGGTCACCAGGGTTTTCCAAACTAATCACTAATTGAAAGGCTTATGAGGGCATGGATGTAATTAAATTTGCAGCACAGGTAACAGTCTGCCTTGTGATGGTTCCCCACCTGGCGAGCGCCCAGGTCGGGGAATCTGAATCACGCAGACCGATCGACGAAATCGTCGTAACGGCACAGAAGCGCACGCAGCTATTGCAGGAAACACCGGCGGCCGTCACTGCGATAGAACGTGAGACGTTCACGGTTCGCGGTATCACCACGCTGGCCGATGTGCAGAACCTCGTGCCGTCCGTGCGCCTGCAAAGGGAATCGGCATCGACCGAGATTTACATTCGCGGTGTGGGCTCGACACTGGACCTGCCAATGATTGAGCCGCCGAACGCTTACAACATCAATGGCGTGTACGTGCCTCGGGAAGTGACGTCGGCATCACTGATCGATGTAGAACGCATGGAGTTCCTTCCCGGGCCACAGGGCACACTCTATGGCCGCGGTGCCATCGGCGGTGTGATCAATACCATCACGGCGCGCCCGAGCGATGAGTTCGAGACCAGGGCGACGGTTGAGGCCGGCAACTACTCGCACCTGCGCGCGACGCTGACTCAGAACATACCGGTCAGCGACAACGTGAGTCTGCGCGGCTCGCTGAGCTATCTCGATCGTGATGGCTATCTCGGGAGTGGCGCGGATTCGGCCGACGATCTGGCGGCGTTTCTCGCGCTGGAAGCATCGCCTGGCGATTCGGTGAACATTCACTTGTGGAGCCACATAGAGAGCCGCGACGGCTATGCGGCAAACCTCCTGAGCAAGGGCAATCTGACGAACCCGAAGAGCCAGGCGTTTCCGAACAAGGATCCGTGGGATGACAGGCTGCTGGGCGACCTGGAACCGTACGCGACACTGGGCCCGATCGACGCCCAGAGCCGCAAATGGGACACAACCCTGGTTGGCGCGGAAGTGAACTGGGACATCAGCGAGCGACTCTCGCTAACTTACATTCCGTCCTACCTCGACTTCGACTGGCACCAGGGCTACTGGCTGACCCACAAAAACGGGGATTTCAACGAGACTATTGAGCAGCAGACACATGAGCTTCGCCTGGCCTATGAGAACGGCGGCGCGCTGACCTGGCTCAGTGGTTTGTATGCGTACCAGATCGAGACGACGGGCCAGTTGTTCATCCAGTTTGGCCCGGACGAACTGTTTCCGACGTCGCCTCCGGGTTTGTGGCTCGACGCGAGCGACGTGCGCGATCATAAACTGAAAGGAACAGCGCTGTTTGGCGAAATGCGATATGCGCTGTCGGACGATATTCGTCTTGTCGCAGGCGGACGTGTTTCGAAGGACGAACGCCGTGCATCGGGCTTTCAACCGGATATCGTCGTCGAACCGGCCATAAGCGAGGACCCGGTTGCACTGTTCACGGGTGTCGCGCCATTAGCTTGGGCGAACAACCAATCTTGGGATCATGTCGACTGGAAACTGGGGGTCGAATTTGATGCAGCTGCCGATTCACTGATCTACGCGACGGCACAAACGGGTTTTCAGCCAGGTACCTTTGACGTGTTCCCCGATACCGTAACCGAAGAGTCGGAGTTGTTGTCGTTCACGGTTGGTGCAAAAAACCGCTTTCTTGACGGGCATCTCGTGTTTAACAACGAAGTCTTCTATTACATCTACGACAACTTGCTGACACAGGCCTTTGATGCGGCTACCGGTACGAACTTCCTGACAAATGCCGACGTCAGGATCTATGGCTTGCAATCCGATCTCGTGTTCGCGCCGGCATCGATGGAGAACACAAATTTCTCGTTTTCGCTCGGCTACCTACACGGGCGTTACGACGACTTTATCGAGGACTCACTCGATGTGTTTAACGGCAATCAAATGCAAAACGCGCCGGACCTGACCGCAACGCTCGGTATCGTCCACGACTGGACGCTGTCCTCGGGCGCGTACATTCGAGCGGACCTGAGTTCGCGTTACGAGAGCGGATTCTGGGGTGACTTCTCACACTCACCAGGCCTGTACCAGGCCAGTTACACGAAGACGGAT
>WTCH01000139.1 GCA_013138675.1 Woeseiaceae bacterium
AAGCGTACTGCCGGCGTTAAAGACAGTGGCAGCCTGTTTCCGGGCCACGGTGGTGTGCTCGATCGCATCGACAGTGTTGCTGCTGCGGCGCCCTTGTTTGCATTGGGCATCAGCTGGGTGGGACTGAGCTGATGAGTCGTTCAGTCGCCGTTCATTTTTCTCACTCCACACTGTGGGGAACTGCGAGCATTACTCTCAGTCAACACTATGCAGTGCAGCTTACGACGACAGGAATGAATTGCCATGGTTGATGCTTTGACAAACCTGCTCGCCTTTATTGTCGCGATCAGCGTTCTCGTTGCGATTCACGAGTACGGCCATTACATCGTCGGACGTTGGACGGGAATGAAAGTGCTGCGCTTCTCGATCGGATTCGGCAAGCCGATCTGGAGTTGGGTGCGCGGTGCCGATAAAACAGAATACTGTATCTCTGCGATTCCGCTGGGCGGCTATGTTCGTTTTCTCGATGAGCGTGAAGGGCCGATAGCGCCTGAAGATGAAGGGCGTGCATTCAATCATCGCCCCATCCCGGCGCGTATTGCGGTGCTGTTAGCCGGTCCGCTATTCAATTTCATGTTCGCTATCTTTGCCTACTGGCTGATATCGATGGATGGTGTTCCCGCCCTGCGTCCCGCCATTGGTGAGGTGGTCCCACAGTCCTATGCGGCCGAAGCGGGACTCGAGACGGGCGACCAGATTGTCGCAGTTGGTGATACTGATACGTCGAACTGGCAGCAAGCCCTCATGGCGATGTTCGACAACATGGTCTCGGATGGTCGTATTCCGATGACGCTCGAGGACCTCCAGGGACGCCAGCGCCAGGCTGTGATCCAGATTGGTGCTGATTCGACAAGACTGACAGAACCGGGATTGCTGTTTGATGGCATCGGCTTCAGACCCGGGTCGCCGCCCGTCGTGCTGGATGATCCGATTGAAAATGAAGCGGCCGCCGCCGCAGGGATGCGCAAAGGTGATCGTGTTGTTTCGGTTGATCGACAGCCAATCCTCGGTTTTGGTGATCTTATAAACGCCGTAACCGAACGTCCCGGCGAACGCGTTGAAATCGGTGCAATACGAGAAGGACGCGTCGAGCGATTCAGTGTCGTCATAGGCACTCGCGAGGTAGAAGGAAACACCACGGGCTTCCTCGGCGTCAGGGCGATGCTCGACGAGCTTGGCCCTGTTGAAGCTATCCCAAACGCCTTCCAGGAAACCTGGACGCAGACGATGTTCACGCTGCGCATGCTTGGCAGGATGGTCACAGGTGACGTGTCGATCAAGAACATTAGCGGCCCCATCAACATTGCACAATTTGCGGGAGAATCGGCCCAGCGCGGGTTGCGTTATTTTCTGGGTTTTTTGGCTATGATCAGCATCAGCCTGGGCGTACTTAATCTGTTGCCGGTTCCGGTTCTGGACGGTGGCCAGATCGTTTACCAGACGGTTGAGCTGGTCAAGGGCAGTCCGCTGTCCGAACGCTCGCAGATTGTTGGGCAACAATTCGGCATACTCGCGCTTATAGTTTTGATGAGTTTTGCCTTTTATAACGACATTGCGAGAATACTCGGTTGAGGAAAAGCAAGAACAAGATGATCAGACGCCTGACAACTACTGCATTGTGTCTGCTGTTGCCGACGCTGGCACTGGCGCAATCTGATTTCGTCGTGCGCGACATGAGGGTCGAGGGCCTGCAGCGCATTTCCGAGGGTACGGTCTTCAATTACCTGCCAATCAACATCGGCGATCGTGTTGACCAGATTCGCGTGCAGGAGTCGATTCGAGCGCTGTATGGACAGGGCTTGTTTGACGACATCGAAATTCGCCGTGATGGAGAGACCCTGATTGTCGTCGTGCAAGAGCGTCCTTCGATTGAGAGTTTCGATATTGAAGGCAACAAGGACATCAAGACCGAAGATCTGACCGAGTCGCTGCGCGGCGTTGGCTTGGCCAAAGGACGTACATTCGACCAGTCTGTTCTCGACGAAGTCGCCGGTTTTCTGCGCGAGCAGTACTACGATCGCGGCAAGTATGGGGTAGTGGTCAATACGTCGGTCATCGACACGCCTAATAATACGGTGCGTATTCGCATCGATGTGAAAGAGGGCGAGCGCGCGAAGATTCGACAGGTGAATATCGTCGGCAACGAAACGTTTGAAGAAAATGATATTCGCAGTGACTTTGAACTCGACACCGGCAATTGGCTTTCCTGGATTCGACAGGACGATCGCTACGCGAAGGAATCGCTCGAAGGCGATCTTGAAAAACTGCGTTCGTTTTACATGGACAGGGGCTACGCGGATTTTCGTGTCGATTCGACACAGGTTGCGATTTCACCAAACAAGAAAGACATATTTGTAACGATTGGTATTCATGAAGGTGACCTATACACGGTCTCCGACGTGAAGATCGTTGGTGAAATGGTTGTCCCGGAAGAACTGCTGCGTGCGATGGTGCTTGCGCAACCAGGATCCATTTTCAATCAGCGCGCCTTAACCCAATCCACCGAATTCATGTCATTCCGTCTTGGCGAACAAGGCTATGCAAACGCCGAGATCGAGCCCGTTCCTGAGCTCAACCACGAAACCAAGGAAGCCGAGATCACATTCTATGTGGATCCGAAGAGTCGTGTTTACGTTCGGCGTATCAATTTTCACGGCGTTGATGAAGTTAACGACGAGGTTTTGCGGCGAGAGATGCGGCAAATGGAGAGCTCGTACCTGTCCAATAATCTTGTAGAACGATCGAAGGTGCTGCTGCAACGATTGCCGTATGTAGAAGCTGTCGAAGTCAATAACACGCCCGTGCCTGGTGTTCCGGACATGGTGGATATTGATTTTAATCTTACGTACCGCATGCCAGGGCAGTTCAGCGGCGGTCTTGGCTACTCGGAATCGCAGAAATTGATGCTGAATGGCAGCATCGTGCACACGAACTTCCTCGGTACAGGCAATCGTGTAGCGCTCGAGGCAGTGTCAGGTAAGTATCAGAAGCTCGCTAGTCTGTCGCATACCGATCCGTACCGAAGCATGGATGGGGTCAGTCGTACAGTCAGCATTAATTATCGTGATATTACCCAGTTCACATCGGCCGCATCCGATTTTTCGACGACAAGTGGTGGCCTGACAGTCAACTATGGCTATCCGATTACCGAATTCCAGCGAGTTTCGTTTGGCTTGGCCTATCAGCGTTCTGAACTCCTGGCGTCGAGGTCGAGCACGCAGCAAGCGCAGGACTGGGTACTCAATAACGGCAATCCGTTTATTGAGGACACCGGGGCCGGTTTCGCGTTTTTTGGCACCAATTTTGATACGGTCGAAATGATCGCAGGATGGTCGTTCGATAGTCGCAACCGGGCATTGTTTGCAGATCGTGGTACGCGCCAAAATATCTCATTGACCGTGGCCGTACCCGGTAGTGATGTCGAGTACTTCCAGGCGCGGTACAACTTTACAAAGTACATTCCCTTGTTCGGCCGATGGGTCGGCAGGATAAATGCGGAATTTGGGCTTTCGCAAGCCATGGGCGACACGACTGCTGCACCCCCATACAAGCAATTCTACGGCGGCGGGCCGTCATCGGTGCGCGGCTTCAAGGAATCTTACCTCGGGCCGCGTGACAGCTTCGGTAATCCCTATGGCGGAAACGTGTTGGTTGCGGGTCAGGCAGAGCTCATACTCCCGCTGCCGCAAAAATGGTCCAGCAAGGCCCGGGCAAGTCTCTTTTACGACATTGGTAACGTATTCAATACGGGCGAGGTCGATTTTACCGACAAACTCGGCGCACCGGTCGAGTACAAGCCGGACTTTGATGAGCTTCGTGCATCGGTTGGTATTGGCGTACAATGGCTGGCGCCGCTCGGTTTGTTCAGATTCAGTTATGCTTACCCGTTGAATGACTACAAGGGTAACGACAGGTATTTCGGAGACGAAGTCGAACGATTTCAGTTCTCCATTGGTCAGGCGTTTTAAGGAATGTATTTTTTATGAGTTTTGTAAAGCAACATAGCTACAAATTGGCCCTCGTTCTTGCACTTGTTTGTGCATTTGCTTTGCCGGCCAGTGCACAGGAGTTGAAGGTTGGTGTCGTGAATGTTCCGGCGCTGATGGAACGATCCCCCCAGACTAAGGCCGCAATGGACGCTCTGCAGGAAGAATTTGCACCGCGCCAACGCGAGTTTCTTGCCAAACAGAAGGAATACGAGGAGCTCGGAGCCAAGGTCCAGAAAGATGTCGCTGTCATGGGTGAAACCGAGCGCCGCAACGCGGAAAAAAATCTGCGTGATCTGCAGCGCGAAGTAACACGATTGCAAAACGAGTTCCGCGAGGACCTGAACCTTCGGCAAAACGAAGAGTTGGGCGCTTTGCAGCAGGCTTTACTGAGGGAGATCCAGGAGTATGCCGCAGCACAGGGCTATGACCTCATCGTCGGTGACGGCGTCCTGTATGCAAGTGACGCGGTCAATATTACCGAGGACGTTTTGCGTGCCGTGGAGGCCAACTTCCAGGCAACCAGTGCCGCTCAATAGATCGGGCCTCTAGTGCCGATCAACCTCGGAGAGCTCGCACAACGATTCGATTGTGAATTGATCGGTGATCCCGGCGTCCACATCGAGACCCTGGGTACACTGGCAAATGCCGGATCCAACGCCCTGAGCTTCCTGGCTAGCCCGGCCTACAAAAAGCAGCTGCCTTCAACGAAGGCGGCTGCTGTCGTTTTGCGCACAGACGATGCGTCGGATGCACCTTGCGCCGCGCTGATTAGCAATGATCCCTATGCCTGCTATGCGCGTATGGCTGCGGTGATCTGTCCGCCGACTGCATACGAGCCGGGAGTTCACGCCTCCGCCGCGGTCGCGTCGTCGGCTGATGTTGCCAACAGTGCACATATCGCGGCCAATGCGGTTGTCGAAGACAATGCGTTTATCGGCGCAAATACCTATGTCGGCCCGGGTGCCGTTGTTGGTCCTGGTTGCGTAGTCGGCGATGACTGCCGGATTCTCGCCAATGTGACGCTGGTTCGTGCCGTGACGACTGGTGATCGCTGCATCTTCCACTCCGGCTCGGTCATCGGTGCGGATGGATTTGGCAATGCCATGACGTCCGACGGGTGGTTAAAAGTCCCTCAGATTGGCGGTGTACGCATTGGCAGTGATGTCGAGATCGGATCGAGCACGACGGTCGACTGTGGCGCGATCGACGACACGGTTATTGAGGACGGCGTTCGTCTGGATAACCAGATTCAGATCGCCCACAACGTGCATATTGGCGAGCATACGGCGATGGCTACAGGTGTCGCGGTCGCCGGAAGTGCGCATATTGGCAAGCGCTGCATGATGGCCGGTATGGTCGGTATCGCCGGGCATATCGAGATTTGCGATGATGTAACCGTGCTCGGCAAAGCGATGGTGAGCAAGAGTATTAGGCAACCCGGCGCCTACGCATCGATGTTTCCGATTGAAGATGCACGCAGCTGGAATCGCCGCGTTGCATCGTTCCGCCGACTCGATAAATTGATTGGCCGAGTCAGCGAGCTGGAGAAAAAGAACAAATGACGTCGTATTCCTTCCCGCTCGACGCCGAGATGATCAAGGAGATACTTCCGCACCGCGAGCCGTTCCTGATGATTGACGAGGTAACGGATTGCGTACCGCATGAGAGTGTCACCGCGATCAAGAATGTTTCCGCGGCCGAGCCACATTTTGCCGGGCATTTTCCAGATAATCCGGTCATGCCAGGCGTGTTGATCGTCGAAGCGATGGCTCAGGCGGGCGGTGTGTTGTCACATATCAGCAATGGTGATCTCGAGCCGAAACCGCTGTATATGTTGGCACGCGTCGAGGGTGCGCGGTTCCGCCGTCCCGTTGTGCCCGGTGAGCAACTCGTCATTCGCGTTGTGGCAGACAAGGTAAAACGCGGCATGTGGTGGTATCGATGTGAGGCCAGCGTCAGCGATCAGGAAGTCGCATCAGCGACAATTATTTGCGCGCCGGGTGGAGGCGAAAAGTGATTCATGCGTCAGCTATCGTTTCGGATAAGGCGGACCTCGCGGACGATGTCGAGGTTGGGCCGTACTCGATTATCGGCGACAACGTAAAGATCGGCAGCGGTTCGCGCGTTGACAGCCACGTCGTGATCAATGGTCCGACCGTGATCGGCAACGACAACCATATCTATCAGTTTGCTTCAGTCGGCGACGATCCCCAGGACAAGAAATACGCGGACGAACCCACAACGCTCACGATGGGCGACCGCAACACCGTTCGCGAGTTCTGCACGATCAGTCGTGGCACGACGCAGGATAAGGGCGAGACAATCATCGGTGACGACAACTGGATCATGGCGTATGTGCACATTGCACATGACTGCGTAATTGGCGACAAGACGATCATGGCCAACAATGCGACATTGGCGGGGCATGTCCATGTCGGGGATTGGGCGATCTTTGGTGGTTTTTCCGGAGTGCACCAGTTCTGCCACGTCGGCGCGCACTCGTTCCTCGGCATGTATTCCGGTGTTAATCGGGACGTACCTGCCTACACGACTGTTTCGGGGACACCCGCGATTCCGCGTGGCATTAATAGCGAAGGATTGAAACGCCGGGGCTTCGATGCTGACCAGATCCGTAACATCAAGGATGCTTACCGGCTGGTGTACCGCAAAAGCATGAAACTCAACGAGGCGATTGAAGAGATTACTGCTCGTTGTGCAACCCAGCCGGAACTTGAATTGTTTCTCGAATCGTTGCGATCGTCCGATCGTGGACCGATTCGCTAGGCGCCGGGGTCATGAAGATAGGATTGGTTGCTGGCGAAGCTTCCGGCGACCTGCTCGGAGCCGGTCTCATTCGGGCTATTCGCGAGCGCGTTCCTGAAGCAACTTTCGAAGGCGTCGCCGGCCCGGCAATGGTCGAAGCGGGTTGCGAGCAGTGGGAGGACGCGGAACAACTGGCCGTCTTCGGCCTTATCGAACCGCTGACGCACATTCCCCGGCTACTCAAACTTCGCCGCTCCCTGGCCAAACGATGGACAGCGTCGCCACCTGATGTGTTTGTGGGCATCGATGCACCGGATTTCAACCTGGGTCTCGAGAAGAAGCTGCGCAAGTCCGGCATTCGCACCGTTCATTACGTCAGCCCGTCAATATGGGTTTGGCGTGCCGGCCGCATTGAGACCGTACGCAAGGCAGCCGATCGTGTTCTTTGCATACTTCCGTTTGAGAAGAAGATCTACGACGAGAAGGGTATCGATGCAGTTTTTGTCGGCCATCCCAAGGCGACCAGCCTGCCGGCGGACATCGATGTCGCGTCTGCGCGCGAAATGCTCGATATTGGCGCAGGTCCGGTGGTCGCCGTGTTGCCCGGTAGTCGCGTCAGTGAAGTCGAGAGACTTGGCCCGGTGTTTGCCACGACAGCCGCGATGTTGCTGAAGCACCGCGACGATCTGAATTTCATAACGCCGGTTGCGTCGGCAAAATTGCGTCCACTGATCGAGCAACAGTTGGCAGCGGCAGGCGTCCTGGACAAATTCTGCCTGGTCGAAGGCGACTCGATTGAAGCCATGTCGGCGGCCGATGTCGTGCTGCTTGCCTCGGGCACTGCTGCGCTGGAGTCCGCATTACTGGGCAAACCGACCGTAGCGGCTTATGCCATCGCCAAACTGGGCGCCGTCATTGCTCGCGTTATCGGATTGCGCAACAAGTACTTCACGATCCCGAATCTCGTGGCCGACGAGGCCCTCATTCCCGAGTTCATACAGGAAGACGTCAAGGCCGGCGCGCTGGCCCAATCGGTCTGGGAACTGCTGGAAGACCCGGCCAGGCGCGAAGAGATCAGCCGCCGATTTGCTACACTGCGCGAGGAACTGGCGTTGGGTGCGGACGAGCGTGCCGCGGACGCCGTCATCGAGCTCGCAGGATAGCCAGCACAGCAAAACCATGCAGCAAGCACAGCTTTTTCAGTTCAGGGGGCAGATCGCCGGCATTGACGAGGCTGGCCGCGGTCCGCTTGCCGGGCCCGTCGTCGCCGCCGCGGTGATACTGCATCCTGAGCGCGTCATTTCAGGTCTGGACGACTCAAAGAAGCTGGCGGCAACGCGGCGTGAAGAACTCGCCGCGGAAATAAGGGCCAGGGCGCTGTCCTGGTCAGTCGCATGGTCGGATGCCGCAGAGATCGATGCCATCAACATTCTTGCCGCCACGATGCTGGCGATGCGACGGGCCATTCTCGGGCTGTCGGTTTTCCCGGGCGGCGTTCAGGTCGATGGTAACCGCCTTCCGAACCTGCAATTCGACGAGCGCCGTCTCCAAGGCGAAGCGATTGTCGGCGGCGACGGGCGAGTGCCCGCTATCAGCGCGGCGTCGATTATTGCCAAAACGACCCGGGACCGGATCATGGTGCAGATGGATCGGCTCTATCCGGACTATGAGTTTGCACGTCACAAGGGCTACGGTACTGAAATTCACCGCGAGCGCTTACGCCAACATGGGCCCTGCGTACAGCACCGTCGCAGTTTCGCACCGGTAAGGATGGCAGGATGAGCACGGCGCCATTTGTTCACCTGCACGTGCATACCGAGTATTCACTCGTTGACAGTACGGTGCGTATAGCGCCGTTAATGGCTCGATGCACTGAAGATGGCATGCCCGCCGTGGCGCTGACCGACCAGAACAACCTGTTCGGCATGGTTAAATTCTACAAAAAGGCGGTGGCGGCAGGCGTCAAACCGATCATCGGTGTGGATCTGCGCATTGCCAACGAAGACGATGCTTCGCGGCCGCTGCGGCTGACCCTGTTGTGCCAGAACACAGCGGGGTACCGCAATTTGTCGCAACTGTTGACCCGGGCGTTTCTCGAAGGGCAGGTGCGTGGTGTGCCGCTGGTCCGACGCGAGTGGCTGACGCGAGAGAGCTGCGAAGGTCTGATTGCACTGTCCGGTGGACTGCACGGCGATGTAGGACATGCGTTGCACAATGGCCACTACGATCTGGCGCAGTCACTGCTGGATGGCTGGCAGGACATCTTCGTCGATCGCTATTACCTGGAGCTCATTCGCACGGGTCGGCCCGGAGAAGAGGAATGCCTGCAGGCATGCCTGACGCTCGCGAGCGACACGCGTACCCCGGTTGTTGCAAGCAACGACGTTCGGTTCCTGGATCGTAGTGATTTTAGTGCGCACGAGGCCAGGGTCTGCATACAGGAAGGGCGAGGGCTCGCTGACCCGGATCGGCCGCGGGACTACAGCGATAACCAGTACCTGCGTAGCTCGGCGGAAATGGCTGAGTTGTTTGCGGACGTGCCCGAGGCGCTCGAGAACGCCCGCGAGATAGCACGCCGTTGCAATCTCGATCTCAAACTCGGAGAGAGCGTGCTGCCGGCATTTCCGGTTCCGGAAGGGCAGACCGAAGCGGAATATCTCGAGGCCGGAGCACGTCGTGGTCTCGGGGCACAGCTCGAGCGAATTTTCGAAAGGCAGTCGATTCCAGACAAGGAACGCGATGCGTTCAGCGTTCCGTATTACGAGCGACTCAGGACCGAACTCGATGTCATCAGTGGTATGGGATTTCCGGGTTACTTCCTGATCGTCGCCGACTTCATTCGCTGGGCAAGAGAGAATGATATTCCGGTCGGGCCAGGGCGCGGTTCGGGCGCCGGATCACTCGTGGCCTGGGTACTCGGAATCACGGATCTGGATCCGTTGGAACACGTTCTGCTGTTTGAGAGATTTCTGAACCCCGAGCGTGTGTCAATGCCCGATTTCGATATCGACTTTTGTATGGAAGGCCGGGATCGTGTCATCGAATACGTCGCCGAGCGCTACGGTCGCGATCGCGTCGCCCAAATCATTACCTTCGGCACGATGGCGGCAAAGGCTGTTATCCGCGACACGGGAAGGGTGCTTGGGCAACCCTATGGATTCGTCGATCGCATTGCCAAGCAGGTGCCGTTCGAAATTGGAATGACGCTCGAGAAGGCGCTCGAGCAATCGGACGAACTGGCATCGATGTACCGTGATGACGAAGAAGTTGCGGCGATCATCGACCTTGCGAAGTCGCTCGAGGGTCTGGCACGCAACGCCGGGAAACATGCCGGCGGCGTTGTCATCTCACCGAACCAGCTCACCGATTTTACGCCGCTCTATTGTGAAGACGGCGGCACGCATATCATCACGCAATTGGATAAGGACGATGTCGAAGCTGTCGGGCTCGTCAAGTTCGACTTCCTTGGTCTCAAGACACTGACGATCATCGATTGGGCCGAGAAGATCGTCAACAAAACGGATCCTGGTGCGGGCTTCGACATCAACCACATACCGAATCCTGACGCGAAGACGTTTGAACTACTGCGCAGTACGCAAACGGCCGCAGTGTTTCAGCTCGAATCCAGCGGTATGCGCGACCTAATAAAGCGCATGCGACCGGATCGCTTCGATGACCTCGTCGCACTTGTCGCTCTGTTCCGGCCTGGCCCGCTGCAGTCGGGCATGGTCGATGACTTCATCACGCACCGGCATGCAGTCAACAAGGATGATATCGACTACCTGCATCCCGACCTCAAGCCGACGCTGGAGGAAACCTACGGCGTCATTCTGTACCAGGAACAGGTGATGCAGATCGCGCAGGTGCTCGCCGGATATACGTTGGGCGGTGCTGACCTGTTGCGACGCGCAATGGGTAAGAAGAAGCCTGAGGAAATGGCGAAACAGCGCGAGATATTCGTGACCGGGGCGACGGAACGCGGCGTTACGCAGCAGACAGCAACACGCATTTTCGACCTGATGGAGAAGTTTGCCGGTTACGGATTCAACAAGTCGCATTCGGCCGCGTACGCTGTGCTTGCTTACCAGACTGCGTACCTCAAGGCGCATTACCCAGCGGCGTTCATGGCCGCTGTTATGACCGCGGACCTCGACAACACGGACAGGCTGGTTACCCTCAAGGACGATTGCCGCAAGCAAGGTCTCGAGATTGTCGCGCCAAACGTCAACAGCTCCGCGTACGCATTCTCGGTAGCTGACGAGCGCACAATCCTTTATGGGCTGGGTGCCATCAAGGGCGTCGGGCGTGCTGTCGTCGAAGCGGTCATCGCGGATCGGGAGGCCAATGGGTCGTTTTCAAACCTGACAGAATTTTGCCGGCGTGTTGAGCACGACAAGATCAACCGCCGTTCCCTCGAGGCAATGATCAAGGCAGGCGCTATGTGCGATTTCGGTATTTCGCGCTGTGCACTCATGCACCAGGTCCCCGAAGCCCTCGCCAGCGCTGACCAGGCGGCTCGCGCCGCAGCAGCAGGTCAGAACGACATGTTCGGGCTCGAAAAGACCGAAGTCGCCGTCGATACGCCCGAGGCGGTCGATATGCCCGAGTGGCAGGAGCAGGACTATTTGCGCAAGGAGAAAGAAGCGCTTGGTCTGTATCTGTCGGGTCATCCGTTCGACGCGGTACGCGCCGATGCCATGGCTTTTGTAGACGGCAAACTTGTTGACCTGATGTCTGAGACACCGCCGCAGTCGACCAAGGGCGAGCGAAACTACGCACAGTCCGGACGGGAGGTAACCGTCGCCGGACAGGTTGCCGATATGCGCAAGCGTGGTAACCGCGTCAGTGTGACACTCGATGACGATACTGCGCGCATGGAAATCAGCCTGTTTAGCGAAGCGTTCCAGGCGTTTCGCCATCTGCTTGTCAAAGACGAGATCGTCGTTGTCGGTGGTGCTCTTCGCTACGACGAATTCCTGTCGAACTGGACGATTAACGCGAAGAACGTTACGCACATCGACAGGATCATCGAAAGTCGGGCTCGAAGCATGGTGTTGAGTCTCGCGCCAAACGGACAAGGGGAGGCGTTGCTGGTAAGGCTGCATGACGTTTTGCTGCCGCATCGCGAAGGCAGTTGCGATGTTTCGGTGCAATACGTAGGGGAGTCGGCATCAGCACGGTTAAAACTCGGGCCCGAATGGACCGTGCGGCCGAGCCGCGAACTGCGTGACAAATTGTCGGAGTTGTTGGGTAGTAAAAATGTCCGAATGCTCTACGCACCAACACGCGAGTTGATGTAAAGTTCGAATTCCGGCCACGGAAATTTACGCACAATGGACCTGAAATTCCTTGATTTTGAACAACCTATCGCGGAACTCGAAGCTAAAATCGAGGAGCTGCGATTTGTTGGTGATGATTCCGAGATCAACATCAACGAAGAGGTTGCGCGGCTGCGCGGCAAAAGCGAGTCGCTGACCAAGAGTATTTTTGCCAAGCTGAGTGCCTGGCAGGTTGCCCAGGTTGCGCGTCATCCGATGCGGCCCTACACCCAGGATTATCTCGATCTGATCGCGCCCGATTTTCAGGAACTACATGGCGATCGTATGTATGCGGACGACCCCGCAATTATTGGTGGAATCGGACGCATTGACGGGCGGCCCATCATGTTTATTGGACATCAGAAGGGTCGCGATACAAAAGAACGTGTACGGCGCAACTATGGGATGCCCAAGCCCGAAGGCTACCGCAAGGCGCAGCGCCTGATGCGTATGGCCCAGAAATTTTCGTTGCCGATCGTCACCCTGATCGACACACCGGGCGCGTACCCGGGTGTCGGTGCCGAGGAACGCGGTCAGAGCGAGGCTATTGCGCACAGCCTGTACTTAATGGCTGGCCTGAAAACACCGATCATCAGCGTCGTAATTGGCGAGGGTGGTTCCGGTGGCGCGCTTGCGATCGGTGTAGGTGATCGCTTGTTGATGTTGCAGTACGGAATTTATTCGGTGATTTCACCGGAAGGTTGTGCGTCGATTCTCTGGAAGAGCGCCGATAAGGCTGAGGACGCCGCCGAAGCAATGCGCATCACGGCTCGAAGCCTGAATGAATACGGTCTGATTGATGAGGTCCTTCCTGAACCTTTGGGCGGGGCGCACCGCAATCCCCAGGAATCTGCGGACGTCCTCCGCAATGCGCTTTTGAAGAACCTCGAAGAACTCGACAAGCTGTCGGTCGATCAGCTGCTCGAAAATCGTCAGCGCCGTCTCGCCAGCTTCGGTCAGTTCAAAGAAGCGTGAGCTTCGACCGGGAGGGACTGCTCCGTGAGCTCTCTGGGCTGGCGGCGCTCTCCGGTGACCCCAAACGGCTCGTAATCGCCTTTAGCGGCGGGCTGGACTCGACCGTCTTGTTACATGCCCTGGCCGTATCCAGAGAAGTTCACGGCAAGTCCCTGCTGGCCGTGTACGTCAACCATGGTTTGCACCAGGATTCCGGACGCTGGGGAGACCATTGCGAAGCAATAGCACGTTCGCTCAATGTCGAGATCGAGCGTCTTGCCGTTGACGTCATGACCGATGCCGGAAAGGGAACAGAAGCTGCCGCACGCACTGCGCGCTATGACGTGCTCCGATCACTGATCCAGGAAGGCGATTGGTTGTTGTCTGCGCACCATAAGGACGACCAGGCCGAGACTCTGTTGCTGAACCTGATGCGCGGCAGCGGGCCATCGGGACTGGCGGGTATCGGGGAGGTTCAGCCGTTCAGTGCGGGCTGGCTGGTGCGTCCGCTCCTGCCTTTCTCGCAGAGCGAGTTACGAAATTACGCGACGCAGCACGAACTGAATTGGGTAGACGATCCGTCCAACGAAGACCGGCAATTCGATCGCAATTATCTGCGCCACGAAATCCTGCCCAGGCTCGAAGAGCGCTGGCCGGAAGTGTCCGATCGTCTGCTCCAGAGCGCGGTGCTGGCCCGTGAGGCGGCAACGATGCTCGATCAGCTTGCGGATGACGATCTGCAGGCACTCGCCGATCGCCCGGATCGACTCTCACTTGACGCGTTGAGGGCATTGCCATCCGAGCGACAACGCAATGTTATTCGCTATGTGGTGCGAGAGCTCGGGCTGCCTGCGCCGCCCGCAACGCAACTGCGCAGCATTCTCGCCGACCTGTTGCCGGCCCGCGAAGACGCCCAACCGCTGGTGCAGTGGAAGGGTGCCGAGGTGCGGCGCTACCGCGACCGTGTTTATATATTGTCCGCGGACAGGTGTGCGTTGCAGCAGAGCGCCATGACAGTAACGTGCAAAGGCCTCGACCTTGGAGCAGGATTGGGTGAACTGCAACTCGACGCGGGCGCGGCACAGGGGCTCACAAGCGCGGTTGTGGACGCCGGACTGGAGGTCCGATTTCGTTCCGGAGGTGAAGAAATTAAGCCGGCAGGTCAATTACATACAAGAAAACTCAAGAAACTACTTCAGGATGAGGGGATTGTTCCCTGGATGCGCGATCGCCTGCCGTTGCTGTATTCAGGTGGCGAGCTGGTGGCGGTAGCCGACCTCTGGTTAGCGAGTGCCGCTGCTGCCGAACCAGGCGTTGCTGTGTGCTGGAAAAACCGCCCACCAATCCACTGAGATTTATTGCAATTAGCATGACAATTAAGGTGACTGTCACCCTGTTTCCTTGTAACCTTTAAAACCGTCTTTATTCCAACGACGGCGCGTATTTCCAAGGGTTGGAGAAAAGCACTAAACCGTTACTCCGGTGCTTTTGATCCAGCCCTTTGTTGTTTCCGCCGGCCACAGGCCTGTCTATGACATCGTATGTTTTTATCACCGGCGGCGTAGTCTCATCGCTTGGCAAGGGAATTACTTCTGCTTGTCTCGGCGCCATTCTCGAAGCGCGCGGTCTGACGATCAGCATGATCAAGCTGGACCCGTACATCAACGTCGATCCCGGCACGATGAGCCCGTTCCAGCACGGCGAGGTATTCGTCACTCATGACGGCACCGAGACCGACCTCGACCTTGGTCACTACGAGCGCTTCGTGCGCACAGCGCACGGCGGTCGCCACAGTAACTACACGACGGGCCGGATTTACGAGAGCGTTATCGGCAAGGAACGTCGCGGTGACTACCTTGGCGCCACGGTTCAGGTCATTCCGCACATTACTGACGAGATCAAGCAGGGTGTAAAAAAGGGCGCGGGCGACGCCGACATCTGCCTGGTCGAGATTGGTGGCACGGTAGGCGACATCGAGTCGTTGCCGTTCCTGGAGGCCATTCGCCAGATGGGCATCGAACTCGGACATGATCGCGTCGTTTACGTGCATCTGACATTGGTGCCTTATATCCCGACGTCCTCAGAGATCAAGACCAAGCCAACGCAGCATTCGGTCAAGGAGCTGCGCTCGATTGGTATCCAACCAGACATCCTGGTGTGTCGTTCCGAAAAACCGCTGCCGCAGGAACAGCGCAAGAAAATTGCCCTGTTCACCAACGTGCAGGAGAAGGCCGTTATTTCGGCGTATGACGCCGACGATTTGTACAAGATCCCGCAGATGATGCACGAACAGGGCCTCGACGAAATCGTCGCACGCCAATTGGGGCTCGATCTGCCACCCGCCGACCTCAGTGAATGGGACGCGATTGTCGAGGCGAAACAGAATCCAAGCGCCGAAGTAAACGTCGCGATGGTCGGCAAATACATGGATCTGAAGGACTCGTACATTTCGCTGGTTGAAGCGCTGCAACACGGTGGCATTCATACCCGCACGAAGGTCAATATTCACTACATCGAATCTCGTGATATCGAAGAAGATGGCGTCGATTGCCTGAGTGACATGGATGGCATCGTCGTGCCCGGAGGCTTTGGCGATCGCGGCATCGAGGGCAAGATCGAAACGGTCCGATTTGCGCGCGAAAATGGTATTCCGTATCTCGGCATTTGTCTTGGCTTGCAGGTTGCGGTTATTGAGGCTGCACGCAACCTGGCGGGGCTTGAGGGCGCGATGAGCACCGAATTCAACAAAGAAACACCACACCCGGTCGTGGCCCTGATCACGGAATGGCGAACCGACGTAGGCGACGTTGAGCAGCGCGACGAAGAATCGGAAATGGGCGGGACAATGCGCCTGGGCGCCCAGCCTATATCACTGATTGACGGCTCCCTCGCAGCGACGAGTTACGGCAGCACATCCATTGAGGAAAGGCACCGGCACCGCTACGAGGTCAATAACAACTACCGTGATCAGCTTGAGAAAGCCGGATTGAGGTTCACGGGACTGTCCGTCGATGATCTCGTCGAGATGGTCGAGATACCAGATCATCCGTGGTTCCTGGCGAGCCAATTTCACCCTGAATTCACATCAAACCCGCGCGATGGACATCCGCTGTTCACGGGATTCATCTCGGCCGTGCGCAAGCACCGCGAGGGCGAATTACCCAAGGTTGCTGAAGCATGAAGTTATGCGGTTTCGAGGCTGGCAATGACCAGTCGATCTTCCTGATTGCAGGTACCTGTGTCGTCGAGAGCGAGCAAATGGCGCTCGATACCGCAGGAACGCTGCAGGAAATTTGCGCCGAACTCGGCATTTCGCTCATCTACAAGTCCTCGTTCGACAAGGCAAACCGTAGCTCGTCGGGCAGTTTCCGTGGCCCGGGCATGGAGGAGGGCCTGCGCATCCTCGGTGAGGTGAAGAGCCAGCTTGGCCTTCCGCTGCTGACCGATGTTCATGAAGACACACCGATGGATGAAGTCGCCGACGTCGTTGATGTGCTGCAAACTCCGGCATTCCTGTGCCGCCAGACCAACTTCATTTTACGCGCAGCCGGTGCCGGTAAACCCGTGAACATAAAGAAAGGCCAGTTCCTGTCTCCGTGGGAGATGCAGAACGTGGTCGATAAGGCCAAGTCGACGGGCAACGAAGACATCATGGTTTGCGAGCGCGGCTTTTCGTT
>WTCH01000066.1 GCA_013138675.1 Woeseiaceae bacterium
AAAAATACGTGTTATTCGGCAAAAAAACTCAACCACTGTTGGGCCTCGACATAACGACGTCATCGGTCAAGCTGATTGAGCTTTCCCAAAGCGGAAAGCGCTTTCGCGTCGAGTCCTACTCTGCGGAACCCACACCACCAAGTTCGGTCAGTGAAAAGGCGATTGTTGATGCCAAGGCCGTCGGTGAGGCTATTCGTCGTGCCGTCAAACGCGCTGGCGCCAAAGCGACCGATGTCGCTGTGGCCATCAGCGGTGACGCGGCCATTACCAAGGTCATCCAGATGCCTTCGAGCCTGTCCGACAGAGATCTCGAAGGTCAGGTCGAAATTCAGGCGGACCAGTACATTCCGTTCCCGATGGAAGAAGTCAGTTTTGACTACGAAATCGTCGGTCCTAATGAAAAGGACCCGGAACTCATGGATGTGCTCCTTGTTGCGACACGTACCGACAATGTCGAGCAACGCGAGTCAGCCGTCAGCGCGGCAGGACTGGAAACGCACATCGTCGACGTTGAGGCGTTTGCGCTCGAGAATGCCTGTCAGCTTCTGAGCCATCAGATTCCTGACGGCGGCATGGGACAGTCTGTTGCGGTCGTTGATATCGGCGCCAGCAGCACGACGTTCAGTGTTCTCTCAGATCTTAAAGTCATCTATACGCGTGACTTCAACTTCGGCGGGCAACAGCTCACCGAGGAAATCATGCGTACCTACGGTCTGTCGATGGAAGATGCCGGTCGCGCCAAGAAACAGGGCGGCCTGCCGAGTAACTACCAGCCGGAAGTGCTCGAGCCGTTCATTGACGATATGACCCAGCAAGTTAGTCGCTCGCTGCAGTTCTACCTGGCATCAGGTGGCGGTCGAGAGCAACCCGACATGATTCTGGTATGCGGTGGTTGCGCCAATATTCCGGGCATCGCTGACGTGATCTCGAGTCGCGTCGGTATCCCGACTGAGATTGGTGATCCGCTGGGCCAGATGAAAATTTCATCAAAAGCCAAATCGCAGGGAGTGCATAAAGATGCAACAGCACTTCTCACCGCGTGTGGTCTTGCACTGAGGAGCTTTGACTAATGCCACGTATTAATCTACTCCCATGGCGCGAGGCTGAGCGCAAGAAACGCCAACGCGATTTCGGCGTCGCCCTTGCCGGTGGTGTCGTTTCCGCTATAGGCGTGATCCTCCTGACCATGTTTGCGTTCTCGCAAATGATCTCGAACCAGGAAGAACGCAATCAACGCCTGACGAATGAGATCGCCGAACTGCAGAAGAGCATCACAGAGATCGACGGCCTGGAACGGCAGAAAGAACGCCTGCTGGCACGCATGGAGATCATTGAGCAACTGCAGGAAAGCCGCCCGGAAATCGTCCATCTTTTTGATGAGATCGCCCGACAAATGCCGGAAGGTGTTTATCTGACGGGTCTTAAACAGACAGGCGCGCGTGTAGAGGTTCGCGGTGTTGCACAGTCAAGCACACGTGTATCGGCGCTGATGCGTCAGATTGACTCGTCAGATTGGATGAGCGACCCCGAGGTCGATCGCGTTGAGACGACACAGTCGGGCAACTCCCGGCAAGCAGAATTCGTCGTGTACCTGAAGCAAGAATCGCAGGGCAACGATGATGAGGAGATGCTGCCATGAACGTCGTTGACGAACTCAAAAATTTAGATGTAAATGACGTTGGCCGCTGGCCCCTGTTATTTCGCGCCTCGGTTATCTTTGTCGTTTTTATTGCGGTAGTTGGTGCAGGCGTCTGGTTCACTATTATCAAAGACAGGTTGCCGACACTACAGCGTGCCCAGGATGATGAGTCGACATTGCGGGTAACCTTTGAGAACAAGCAGCGCAAGGCAGCCAACTACGATGCCTACAAAGCGCAGCTTTCGCAGATCGAACAGTCATTTGGCACGATGTTGCGCCAGCTTCCGGGTGAGACGGAAATCCCCAGCCTGATCGTCGACGTATCGCAGACGGGCCTGGCATCGGGATTGCAGGAAAAACTGTTCCAGCCGCAACCTGAGATTCCGCGTGACTTCTACGCCGAGAAGCCGATCAAGATTCGTCTTTCCGGTGGTTATCACGAGATCGCAAATTTCGTAAGTGGCGTCGCGGCCCTGCCACGAATTGTCACGCTGCATGACATCAACATAACGCCCGAAGGGCAGGACAGCTTCGATCGGTTGAGCCTTGAGGTTACTGCTCAAACGTATCGTTACCTGGACGAGGAGGCGGACTGATGGATGCTGCTCTGAAATTCCGCAATAGCCTGATTTTGGCTGCAGCGCTGGTTGGCGTTGCCGCCTGCGGTGGTGACATGGACGATCTCGATCAGTACGTCAACGAGGTCAAGTCACGACCGGGTGGTCGAATTGATCCGCTGCCCGAAGTCAAACTGTATGAAGTTTTCCCTTACGATGCCGATGCGCAAGGCGTGCGTTCGCCGTTCGTGCCGGATACGCCGCAGATTTCCCAAGGCGGTGGCGGTGGCGGTGTTGGACCTGACCCCGAGCGCAGCCAGGAGTTTCTCGAGGGCTTTCCTCTGGACACGCTCAGCATGGTCGGAACGCTGTATATCGGCGAGACGATGTACGGGCTCCTACAAACATCTGACGGCTTGATTCACCGCGTCGTGCCGGGTAACTACCTGGGACAAAACGACGGTCGGATCAACATTATTAGTGAATCTGAAATTGAACTTGTTGAAATCATCTCTGACGGGATCGGCGGATATATAGAGAGAGATGCCGCCATTAGTCTTTCGGACTGATGCCTGAATGGAACTGGGAGTAATTGGAATGATGCTCAAAATCAAACAGTCGGTCGCACGCAGCATCGTGCTGAAAATGACCGCAATAGCACAGGTCGCACTCCTGTTGTTTGTGGGATCCACCGCAAACGCACAGGAAGGCAACCGGTTGCAGGACATTCAGGTTCAGAGTCTGCCCGGTAACCGTGTGGAGCTGAAGTTGATCATGAGCGGGACGGCCCCTGAGCCACTCGCGTTCACGATCGAGGACCCGGCACGCATCGCGCTCGACCTGCCCAATACCACACTCGGTCTCACGTCGCGCCGTCGCGATGTCAATCTCGGTCCGCTGGACACAGTATTGACGGCAGAAGCGAATGGTCGCACACGTGTTGTACTGAACCTCGATTCGATGGTCTCGTATGAGACCCGCGCCAGCGGTAATACGGTAACGATTACGCTCGGCGACGGCGAAGACTACAGCGCTGGAACCACCCAGTTCGCCAGCAATGTTGCTTCGCCGCAGTCCTACTCGAGCTCTGGTTCTGGCCGTGAGATTACGGGTGTTGATTTCCGTCGCACGCGTGACGGCGGCGGTCGCGTTGTCGTGAGCCTGACTGACGCATCAACACCGGTCGATATTCGCCAGGAAGGCGGTCGTGTTGTCGCAATCTTCAAGGACACTGGCCTGCCGGCAGAGCTGATGCGCCGTCTTGACGTCATGGACTTTGCGACGCCGGTTACAACCGTAGACACCCTGCGGACGAATCTCGATACACGCATAGTTATTTCGGCAGAAGGCAAGTATGAGCAGCTTGCGTACCAGTCAGATAACGAGTTCACCATTGAAATCAATCCGACTATAGCAGAGACCGAGGAAGGCTCGAACCTGTTCTCGGAGACCAAAGATTACGAAGGTCAGCGCCTGACGTTGAACTTCCAGGACATCGAGACGCGCGCTGTGCTGCAGCTGCTAGCCGAGACGTCCGGTCGCAACATCGTTGTTTCTGACACGGTGCAGGGCAACGTTACGCTGCGTCTTCGCAACGTACCGTGGGACCAGGCGCTGGACATCGTCATGACGACGAAGGGCCTGGATATGCGCCAGAACGGCAACGTCATCATCGTTGCACCGGCCGAGGAAATCGCGGCTC